>CAYUKP010000079.1:0-5660 GCA_964445335.1 uncultured Verrucomicrobiales bacterium | reverse complement strand
TAGGCGCGGACTTTACGCTTGCTTAAATTGGTATATAATTATAGTATTTAAAGGCGTGACCATGTAAACAATTTATGAAAAATGAACTTAAAAGAAAAATTAAGCTATTTCCAGCTCTTTTAGGTTCTATTATTTTTACAACATTAGCTTTTTTTGTTCATTACTTTAGTTGTGAAACCAAAGAGAGAGCAGACCAAAACTTGGTTCAAATGAAGAGGAATGCTCCAAGGCGGTATGCAAAATCTATTTTTACTCACTCCAATGGATACTTTGATACAGATCGTTGGGATGAGCAACCTCTGACAGAGGCTCAGACGATTCATATCTTTCTGGGTGATGGCGCTTCAGCTCAAGGAGAAATCGAATCTATTCAATATTGCTCAGAATCAGGTCATGTTCTATCTCTGGAAGGTTCTGTTAGCACTCCAGAAAGAGGGAGGTTTTTCTTTCATAAAAACACTATCGGGCAGGCTCAGGGCTTTGTTAGGTTTGATACCAATGCAAAGGCTTACCAACTTGAGCAAACAGAAACAGGAAGTGCTTTCAAAGAGTGTTTGGTGACAGATGTTTTGTGTGCTGAAATCGATAAGAAAAATCCTCATATTGCCAGTATGGGACTAAGGGGGCCTCAAGCAGTGGCTTCAGCAACGCCTTTTAACAGTGAAAAATTTGATGATTACGAGATCGCTGAAGATGGGATAGCCAAGCTTTCTAGTGATTCGAGTGCTACTTCTGTTGTGTATCTGGACTTTGATGGGAGTAAAGGAGATCATATTGGATGGGGCTATCACGAGATAGACCATTCAGGATTGTCTAATCGAGATATTAGAGAGATTTGGGCTCGTGTTTCAGAAAACTATTCAGCTTTTACCTTGAATGTGACGACTGATTTAGAAGTCTTCCAAGCAGCCCCGATGAACCAAAGAATCCGATGCATCATTAGCGATAGTTCTTCAGTTCTAGGAGATAAGTCAGGATTAGCCTACAAAGGCTCTTTTAATTGGAACTTAGACTCTCCCTGTTGGGTGAAACCTCTTTCGGGAGAAAATGGGGCACAACTTATAAGTCATGAAATAGGGCATACGTTAGGTTTGTCTCATGATGGGACCTCTTCAGAGAGTTATTATGAAGGGCACTCCGTGGGCTTTCTTTCTTGGGGGCCTATTATGGGAGCTGCATTTGGTAAAAATGTGACACATTGGTCTAAGGGCGAATACGAAGGGGCAGATAACTCTGAGGATGATATTCAAATTATCGGAACTCAAAATAATGGCGTCACTATTAGGGAGGACCAAGTGTCTGATACATTTGCGGAAGCGCAAATTCTAGATGTCTTGGAGAATAGTGAGTTAGAGGGCTTCATAGAGACCGCTGATGATGTAGATGTTTACAAATTATTGGTGGATTCAGGGCGCTTTCAATTGACCGCAGAGAATGCTAAATATGGAGCAAACTTAGATGTTGAGCTCAAGCTTTTCGATGAAAATGGAAACCTTATTGCAGAACATAGTCCGACAACAGTTTTGACTGCTAGTTTGGATGTGAACCTCGATCAAGGAGTTTATTATTTACAGGTTGATGGCGTAGGAATTGGTGACGACGAGGATACAGACGATGACTTAGGTTACTCTGATTACTCCTCTATCGGAGCCTATGCATTTAAAGGGACGTTTGATAAGCTTCTAGACTATGATCAAGATGGAGTTCCTGATCGTAAAGAAGGAGATGAGGACTTGGATGCAGACGGCATACCTAATTACAAAGATTTAGATAGTGATGCGGATGGTGCTTTAGATGCTGTTGAAGCCATATATCAGAGAAGTATCTACATAGATGACACTAAGACTGTTGATGCCGATGGTGATGGATACAGCGATACGATGGAAATGATTATGGGTAATGATCCTGATATGAGAACAGACAACCCACAACTCATGTCGTATTTTAGAGATGATCATGACTGCGTCTTGCAGTTTTATGCCAATTCTGGATGTGTATACACTCTGTGGGAAAGTTCAGATTTACAGAGTTGGGAGGTTTCAGAGGAAATAGAAGTCGGCGAAGACAATACGCTTATTCAACATATTCGTGATTTGGCTGATAAGCAGACCATGTTCTTTAGGTTAGAGCCTCGTGCAGCCAACTAATCATTTGCTATCTCAGAAATGTAGCCTAGTAATACTAGGTTATGGATTTACTTGATCAGCAAGATTACCTTACCAAATCGATTATGCTTAATCCGGAGACAAGGACGTTTCCTGATTTCAGTCTTACACGTTTACTAACTACGGTTTTTGATCCGATTGCAGGTTCTAAAATTTGTATTTTGACAGACTTTGAGAACCCACAAGAATTAATCAAAGGGTATAAATTTTTAGATGAGCAAGGATATGAAGTGCAAAAGAACGCTTACAAATACTTCTCACAAGCTTTAGCTGAATCTGTTAATGCAGAGCTAGGAACCACAGGGGGGGATATTTATGCCTATCATTGTACAAATGGTTCCAACTTAGATTTGCGTGACGAATGTTATGATAAGGAGGGGAACCTTTTATCTCTCGATAAGGACATTTACTCAAAGTTTGATATTGTTCTGTGTATTTCTACTTGGTCAGCTACTGCCCCTTTGACAGCTAAGTGCAAGGAGTTTGGCTTTAGAGGTGCGACAATGCATGGAATGAATGATGTGATTTTGCAGAGTGGATTGGCTGTAAATTACGACCATGTTTCCGCTGATGCTGAACGTATGAGACTTGCTATGACCAAGGCGGATGATATCGAAATCGACTTTGAGTTAGAGGACGGGAGAATTTTAACAGCATGGTTAGGTCTGGATCAGCAAGAAGCTCAAAAGTCTCATGGCCTGTGTAAGGGGACGACCCCAGACGTCGCAAATCTCCCTGCTGGCGAGATCTATTATGTCCCAGTAGATGCGCGAGGAGAGTTTCCAATGAAGTATGATGATGGAACCCTTGGGGTTTTAACCGTGAAAGACCGTAATATTTTGCGCTCAGATCTCATCGAAGGGAATCAAGAAACGATAGATGCGCATAACGCGCGTCTTCAAGATGATCCGATGACAGGCACACTAGGAGAACTTGGTTTCGGGACGCAGGTCTTACCAGTATCATATTCTGATATTCAAGATGAGAAAGTTTTAGGGACATGTCACTTGGCAACGGGTAGGGATGACCATTTGGGGGGAGATATCGTGCCGGATATGTTTAAGAAGCATGAAAACTCTACTCATGATGACATCCTCTTTGCTCCTCATAAAACACCTAACTTCAATATCAAGGAAGTGAGAATGCATAGAGGAGAGCAAACGGAGATTATTATCCAAGACTTTAAACCGTCACAATATGTGATGGATGCGATTTCTAAAGTGGACTAACTATATCTGTCGACTCTGAGGTGAGGGTAACATCTTCTTTGCCTTCACTTTGGAACTATGCTTAGGTACATCATGTGTACCGCGCGTTATTATTAGATTGTCTCGCCAAAGGCATTACCAATTTTGTTTTATGCCCAGGAGCCAGAAATGCTCCGTTGATTTTGACTTTAGAGCGTTCTGAAGGGATTGAGCTGTATTATCACTCTGATGAGCGCACCGCCGCCTTTTTTGCATTGGGACGAACCATGTGCTTTAATGAACCCTGTGCAGTTATAACGACCTCTGGGACAGCTGTGGCAGAATGCTTACCTGCGGTGATTGAGGCTCATTATCAATCTCGCCCTCTTGTAATAATTTCGGCTGACTATCCGCAAGGTGCCCAACAGAGTGGCGCTCCTCAGGCGATTGAGCAACGTGGTATCTTCTCTGAATATGCTGAGTCTGGTGAAGACTATACTCCTGAACATTCATCTCTCACTAAGTGGGCCGGTAAAAGTCCCTTACACCTCAATATTCCTGTAGAGGAGCAATTTGTTATGGAGGAGGTCTTTGCGCTTACATGGGAGGGCTTCCAAGAGTTTAAGCCTATTAAAAGTCCTTTTGATGGGAGTGTTTTGGTTTCATTTCTCAAAGAGCGCTTGTTTGAAGGGCTCATTCTGATGATAGGAGGATTACGTCCTCAGGAGAGAGAGCCTGTCTATCAACTCGCCCTCCAATTAGGTGTGCCTGTCATCGCAGATCCGCATTCAGGTCTACGAGAGGCTTTGGATGCTCAGCTTCTTTTACGTCCAGAGATGACCCTACAGAGTAATTTACCGGGGAAGGTCTTAAGGGTTGGAGAAGTTCCTCATTCAAGGTTCTGGCGTGATTTATCAGCCCTTGAAGAGGTCGAAGTGCTTTCTGTTACTCATTCCGGTTACAGTGGACTGACTCGCCCCTCAACAGTGATACAAGGTGATGTTGGAAGGGTGATTGCGGGCATTGGAATGCAGGAGTCTATTGGTGACACCCAAGATCACTTTGTGGGAGAACAAGGGCGTCGCAATACGGTTGATGAACTTCTAGAGGCGTTTCCTAGCTCGGAGCCAGGGATGATACGAGCCCTTTCGATCTATGTGGCGATGTCGGAGTCACTTTATTTAGGTAATAGTATGCCTATTAGAGAGTGGGCTAGCTTCGCTCAGAGAGACACAATTGTCCCTGAGGTATGGGCTAACCGTGGAGCGAATGGTATTGATGGGCAAATAGCCACGTGGTTAGGAGCTACGAGGGAAGTTGAGAATGCGTGGTGCATTATCGGGGATTTGACTGCGCTTTATGATTTAAACTCTTTATTGTTAAGCGACCAAATTAATCTCAATGGGAGAAGACTGGTGATTATTAACAACGGAGGTGGCAAAATCTTTGAACAATTACCAAGGCTAGAGTCTATGACCCAAAGCGAAACCCACAAATTCACTCAGAGCCATCAAATCAACTTCGAATCTTATGCGAAGATGTGGGAGTGGGATTACCTCGCCGTGCACGATCCTGAGTCTTTAGATCAACAAGCTGAATTCTCAGGACCTGTGATTATCGAGGTTTTTCCTGACGCCGAAGAGACCGAAGCTTTTTGGAAGAATCTTAAGCGTTAGACTCAGAGGTGAGCTTAAACCGTGCAACGGAAAAGTCTTTCTCTATCTTAGACCATTCCACTACGGTGCCACTCATGGCAATATAAACCTTTCCTGGGGCTGCTAATTGCACCCCAGCGACAGCCAACCCAAGGTTAAAGAGTGCGTCTGAGTCTCCTAGAGCATAAGGACGCATAGCTCCTGTTAAGACAATCACCTTGTCAGTCAAGCCGAGTTTAGCGATATGTTTCGCTGTGATACACATTGTATCCGTTCCGTGTGTGACAACGATGTAATTCTCTTCACTTTTTTTACAAGCTTCACCAATCGCGATGACGTCCTCAGGAGTAAATAGAGAACTATCTTTGTGAAATAATGAGGTGGTTCGGATCTCTGGAATGGATGCCCGCCCCACTGTTTGAAGCATTTCAGGGACTTTTGTTTTTAAGCAATCTAAGCTACCCGATGTTTCTGTATAGTCCTTGTCAATAGTTCCACCTGTTGTAATGAGTCGTATTTTCATAGCCTTAAAAGCTTAGATAGCTAAAGGGGCTTGTCTAAGCGAGAGCTTTTTCGTGACGAGTACTAGGCGTATTTCTAGAGGGATCATCTGTTTATACTATAGGAGCGGCACAACGAATTTAGAAAAAACA
>CAYUKP010000078.1:5481-8809 GCA_964445335.1 uncultured Verrucomicrobiales bacterium | reverse complement strand
GGTCTGGGATTGGTTTCATAATGCATTCTCCTTCAAACCTAGTATCGACCAGAAAGATTGGCCGAGTATTAAGCCTCCATTTACATCTCGTACTTATCGATTTTCAGATTACCTTTTTGAAGATGATTTTGATGGCTATGAGGATTGGGTTCAAGCCGGCCTGAGAGAGCTTTGTGATAAGGAGTTGCTCTATGCGTTAGATTGGCAACACACATGTTACAAGTTTAATCTGAATGACTATGGAGACCTTCCCATCGGGTTTTATCCAGATGGAGACTATTACATCTTTATCGACTCTTCCCTTAGTCTCGGGGTCTTCACTCACCCTTGGGAAGAGTCCGTTTGCGTCTTTGGAGAAGACTTAGTGGAGGTCCTGACGAACAAGTTTGTTGAGCCCTTCAGCCAAGAATTTCGTCGGAGCTGATCGGTTAAAGACGAGTATTTAGCTAGCTCCCCCACACCGTTTATACAGCTACGTGAGTTTTTTGAAATTACAAAATGAAGCCTTTATTTTGATCCGAGCGCTAGCATCCTCGCTGGCGCCCCGACTGCCTAGAAAAAGAGTCAAAAAAAGTCCATTGGTCTAATCGTGGACTTATTCTCCTCTACCAGACGAGAGCATCACCTCTTGACCTCGACGGAAGCGAAGGGTGACGAGACCACATCATCTTCACTGTAAAAGACGCCGTCCTCTCCTCGGTGGAGAATCTCTATGGCCTTACTGCTGAGGGAGTGAAATGTAAAATCTTGGGACTTCGTAATAGGATGCCCTGACGGAATGTAGGCAATGCCCTTCGGGTTGTTACCCGTGAGTGCGTCATAAATCTCCTCCTGTGTGCCTGAAGGCAAGGAGTGGTGTGCCGAGAGATAATCCATAAAGAACCGCTCAAATACCACGAGCTTGTCCTTTACGGAAATGTCTTCTGACAGCAAGGCATCCGCAGGTTCAGTTCCCTTTTCTTTTTGAGGACGAGGAATATGCGCATCATTTTCCCCGCCACCGCTTAATGTCTGTGATGCGGTGGCGGGGCGCTTTGCTGCGGGTATATCTCCTGACCTCTTGGTGTAGAGAAGAATCAAGAGACACAGGATAGCGAGCGCGTATCCTAAAATTGCATTGGGTTTCATCTCAACGTATCAAATGCTCACTCCTAACTGAGGCTTATTAGCCAACCTTCATAAACCCTAGATCACGGGTTGGGAAGCGATGGAGATTTGGGAAGACCTCATTTAACTGAGAGTCAGGCACCCCGAACCATTTCGCCATCGTCGCTCCATATTGATCAACAGAAGTCGTAGGCAACCAGCGCCCACGCCCTGTATCGAGAGGATTGTTATCAAAGACGAGGTCTGGGTATTCCCCATAGAGATTGCGCCCATTGACATCATCACCAATGACAACGTGGTGACTGCCCCATCCATGGTCAGACCCCCTACCGTTTGAGTCAAAGGTTCTGCCAAAGTCAGAAGCGGTAAAGGTGGTCACTCCTGACTGTCTACCTTCGGACTCTAAGGCACGATAGAATCCAGTCAACGCTGCATCGACTCCTCCTAAGAGTCCCGCATGGGAATCCAGTTGTGGCCCATGGGTGTCAAACCCACCTGTCGCACAGAAGTACACTTGTCGTCTCATCCCCAAGGCCGCGCGAGCTTCGATAAGTTTGGCCACAGTGCGAAGCTGATTTCCTAAGCGAGAATCTGGGATTTCGGCGTAATCTGCCGTCCCTTCGATAGCCGTCGAAATCTTATCTGCATCTCGGATGGCACGGCTAGAGAGGTCAGCAAAGGTTTGCTCCATGAGGTTTGAATGCTGTCGCTCTAGGAGACGACGGAAGACTGCGTCTCTCCCTTCATCAGTTGCCTTATTCCCCTGTCCTAAATAGTAGGCAGCATTTCCTCCTGGCCCGACCCTGAATGGTAAGAGGGTCTCACCTGTTTGGAAGAAATTGGCGCCATCGAGAGAGACCAGCATCGAAACATTGTCTTGGTTGTAGCTAGAGTTCAGAAGGTCAGCCATTCGTCCGCCCCATCCTGTTTGCTCAAAGGCCACATCACCTGCAACATTGGTTTGCCATAGGACTTGTTGGTCATTGTGAGAGAAGAGGTGCGGAGGGATCGCAGAAGTGCGATTGCGGTAATCCGCAAGCGTTGCTGGGGCATAGAGAGTACCTAGGTTTTGCACAACAGCGGCCTTCTCCTCAGAGAAGAGTTTCGCAAGCCCCGGCATAGAGGGGTGCATTCCCATTTCTCGTCCATCGTCATTGTATGCGTCTAGGGATAGGAGAGATTCGGAGGGTAAACTCAAAACCGAACGCCACTTGGTGTAGAGATCATACTGGGTCGGATCACGAGGGATCAACATGTTAGACGCATCATTACCGCCATACATAAAGACACATACGAGAGCCTTAAAGTCATCCTCGCCATTCTGAAGGTTTACCGCAGCACTTACCTGCCGTAGGTTGATCATCGTATTGAGGAGACTGGTGGTGCCGACCGAAGCACAAGCAGAGAGCTTGAGCATCGCGCGTCGAGACCAGTGTTTATCTTGGGAGCCGTTTGTTAGAAAAGACATTTTTATCGAAGGTTGGGGGTTGGATTAATGGAGGATTGCAAACTCAGGAATGGCCATAAGAACCTGTAAAACGGCTTCTCCATAGGCTTGCGGGTTACTATTTCCTTCATAGACCTCATATAAGTCTATAAAGGCATCACGACTCTCTTGGGATAAGGAGCCTCCGATCATCAGAGTCTCGACCCGATCCATGAGAGCGGAGGGCGAAAGGTCAGTGATTGCTAAGGATGAGAAATCCAGAGGTTGACGCCTTGACTGACCATAATTCACGCGGAACCCCTGATCGATTGCCGAATAGAAGTAGTTCGCGGTATCAATCACAGACACCTCATTGGTGATCTGAAATTCTGGACTGTAAAGCCCTGCATCCATGAGGAGACCTGGGACTTGGAAGTCAGGCTCGAAGAAGTTGAACACCGAAACTGCCCAGAGAGGAGCCTCTCTGATCTCAAAGTATGGATTTCTAATCGGGAATCTTCCTAAGGTTGGAGGGTTGCTCGAAGGCTCCTTGCGGAAGGCTCTGATGAGGTGCGTCGCACGGATCAAAGGTTCACGGAGTTGTCCACTTCTCTCAGGTGAGAGGAGAGTGAGGTCACGGGCTTCCTTATCCATGAGAACGGCTCTAATGACTGCTTTGAGGTTTCCTCTGACACCTTGCCCATCATCGTTAAAGGCATGCGCCACACGATAGATGTAGCCTGGAGACGGATTACTCGTCACGAGGCGCTGGATCAAGCGACGCGCCAAGAAGGG
>CAYUKP010000078.1:1161-5381 GCA_964445335.1 uncultured Verrucomicrobiales bacterium | reverse complement strand
GCATAGTTCTCATCAGGAGAAGCCGCGTCACTTCTCAACAGAGTGAGATAGAAGCCCATCATTGGGTTCAAGCTGACCTCTTCTAAGAGATCCCTAAAGTTCCCAAACGCGCCATTAACCAAGAGGTCGTAGTAGTTGGTCACCCCTCTAGGATAACGCTCTAGAACAGGATTGTAATCCGAAATCACTAGGATTTCACTCAAAGCAAAGGCCACGCGCTGACGCAGCTGGTCATCCCCGTCAATGGCGAGCGTCCACCAAGTGTCGATACGATCATCGTGGCTGATGTCTGCCATTTGAATCTCAGAAGGCATCATTTCATACATCCCAAGCTCGGAGCGCGTGCGGTCGACTAAGTTGGAGCGTCCTGCTCTAAACTTCGCAAACTGGTCAAGCTCTGCGAGGTGTGACGACGCAGGCTTGTTAAACTCACGTTCCAGCCATGCTTCATATCCTAGCTCCTGAAGCTCTGCTATCGCTTCATCATTTGGCCCAAAGGTAGACTGAATGAGGAAACGGGACGCCTCAAACTCGGTAATAGCTGAACTCTGAGGTGCCCAAGCCTCTGTAGAGAGCGTTGGATCACTCTGATCTGCGAGATAGGTTGCCCCGACTTGCTGATCGACCTCTACGGTCACACTTCTGGTTTGCGCGACAGCCTCCTGCCCGTTTTCGTCTGTCACATAGTAGCGGAGGTGATAGGTGCCTGCGACTTCGGTATTGACAGAGCCTTCGACTCTGACGCTTTCTGTGAGATCTTGTCCCGTGCTAGAGAACGCTGAGAATCCAAGATCCACAAACTCCTGACCTACCTTCAGAGTTGTTTGCGTTTCGCCCTCCAGCTCGATCACAGGAGCCGATGCGTCCCCCACCACAAATGGAGCAAGGTATGCACCTTCGACAATGGTGTATTCGGAAGCGTTTGGCTGCAACCACGCGAGCGCCCAGTTGTCATCGCCCCATCCTTCTTTGAATCGGACTTCGACATAGTATCTCTTGCCTTCTTCTAAGGCCACCGGACGTGACACTTGATACTCAGGATATTTGTCCCACTGATATGCATCTGTGGCTCTCGGGGTCAGACAAAGGAGCTCCTTGCCGTCAAATGTCTCATCAGGACTGAGGAAGACCTCTACCCAATCATCACCACAGACATTGAAGCGGTAAATACCCGTAGATGGAGCCAAAAGGTAACCTCTGACAAGCCATCCGTAATTGTTGCGCGAATCCGTCTGCCCTTCGAGGCGGGTAATGCGGAAGCGTTCGCTTGGAGACATTGTCTCAAACTGCGCGACTAGATCCAACACCTGAGACCCTTTAATATCATAATAGGCATCAACCAATGCCGACCCTGCATCTTCTGCGAGAGAAGGCGCTACCGTAATGGAAACTTGATCTGAAGCTGAGCTAGCCCCATCAGTAACGGTCAGGGTGAAGGTGTAGTCCCCTGGCTCTGTAATGTGAACATTGGTGTCCAACAGTGTTGGGGAATCAATCGTAACACCTGCATTCGTATCCACTGTCCAAACATAGGATAATGGATAAGGCCCCGGCGCTCTATCTGCAGCCTTACCTGAGAGCGTCACTCCGGTCTTAGGCGCTCTAAACTCCTGATCTTCACCCGCCTCAACTTGTAGATCTGCATCTAACTGACCGGCAGTTTCGATCTGAGCAGGGATAAGCATCGCACCAGGAATAACACGAGGCTCTGCTGTAGACCCTACCTGACGGTAAGATACTGCAAGGTGGTCTCCTCCACCCCCTTCTTTTTGGAGAGCTTCAACATAATAGGAAACTCCTTTCTCTAGGGTAAGAGGGAGAGACTTTTGGCTCTCATAGCGATCCCAGCGGTAACGCCCTACCGCACGATCTAGATACGCTACCTTCTCAGCAGCTGCAGGGTCTTCGCCATTAGGGTTGATCCATAACTCTCCTTGATCGTCTGAAGCGATAAAGAATTCATACTCTCCTGACTCTGGAACCGTAAGGAATCCATAAATGCGCTGACCATAATAGTCGCCTTCATTATACCCTCCATCAAAGGAGCTCACGTTGTGAGTAAAGGTCGGACGCTCTGGGTAATCTGCACTCCCTAAAAGATCCTGTATCTTCCATCCGTTGATATCCTGCCAGACTTCCCTTGTGAGAGATCCTGCATTCGCATTCAGAGGGTCTTGAACAGTTATAAATAATGACTCCGTTCGTTCATTCTGCGAATCAGAAGCCGTCAAGAACATCTCATAAAGTCCCGGCTGAGCAAAGGTCAGATCGACAACAGGCGTATCCGCATTGACAAAGCTGACACTAGGGTCTGACGCAGACCATTGATACGACACCCCTTGAGGACCTTCGTTTAAGTCATACACTAGCGCGGTCAAAGAAAGCGTCTGCGTAGGCCACAAGATCGTACGATCCGGCCCTAGGACAACTTCGAGTTCTTTATCATGCGCTCTCGCTGCGGTAGCAGGTGCTATAAACCCTCTTGATAACAATTCACGGCCATTGGTTGCAGGACCTTCCAATGCCAAGGAGAAGTGATCATCTCCATTGCCTTCCTTATGCATACCTCTTAGGTAGTATAGCTCACCCGCGACAAGGTTCAGCACCTCGGATTGTTGCCCACCACGGTGATCCCAACGATTCGGTGAAGTATGCGCTCTCACATCGATAATAGTCTGAAGGTTTTCTGGGGTTGCATCAGTACTCAAGTGCACTTGGAAGTGATCATCCGCGGCAGCCCACAGGGTGTATTCACCTGAAACAGGAACCGTCAAATACCCCTCAAGCGTCGTCGCATAATAATCTGTAAAGTTCGCAGGAATAGTTGCTCCTGGTAACAAATCCGTAAACGTCGGACTCTCTAAGGCGGGATCGACTTCCGTTAGTCTTGATACTTCATTACCTTCTAGATCTAACCAGACCGAGCGCGTCAAATATCCATACTCAGACCCTTGTGACTCGTTTACCGTGATGACAACTTCATCGGTATGCGTCACACCTCCAGCATTCACTTCTAGCTCCAGTGTATAGACGCCCGGTTGTGTAATCACAAAATCTGTAGTTAAGGACGCTGGCGTTAGCAGGGCTCCATCTGGACCACTCACTTGCTTCCATTGCGCAGCAATCTCTTGGTTATCTCCTCGGACTTTGATCGCTTGCCCTGTGAGGGAGACCACATCATGAGGCCAATAGTAGGTCAAATCTTGCCCTGCATAAGCATAGTAAGACACAGCCGCATCATAATCCTGAGGCGCTCCAATCGGTGACAGATAGCCACTCTGAATCACTGTAGGGTCTCCTATATCATTCTTCGTCCAAGCAAGCTGGACATGATCTCCTCCGTAACCTTCGGTTTGCAGAACTTCGATATAGTATTGTGTCCCCGCCTTTAGAGCAATAGGCTCAGATGCTTGTTGAGGTGTTTTATTATACTCCCCAAGTCTCGTCGCTACGGAAGTCCAAGCAACAAGGCTCACATTGGCTGGAGTATCATCCGAACTCAAATACACAGAAGCTCGATCATCACCACTAACGTAGAAGCGATACATCGCATCTTCCGTAATGTTCAGAAGACCTGATAAACGCTGACCATATTTAGAAGACCAGTTCACCGGACTCTGGAAGGATGATAACTTATCGACAATCGTAGGAGAGTCTGGGTATGAACTAGTGGCGAGAAATTCCTCAATGCTTTGATAGTTTTGACCCACCCATACTTCACGCGTCACTCCTCCTGTTCCTTCGTTTATTTGAGGTAATACTGTCACCGTCACCGTATCGATAACCACCGCATTTGGCGTAGTCACTTGTAGGGCGATCTCATACACACCCTCTCCAGGAAGAGTTACTTGCGTATTAATCGCATTGGGGTGACTGAATGACACGCCTTCATTATTCACATCAATCCACTCTAGTGCGGTATACTTGCTCCCACTTACTTTATGGAAATACCCTTGAAGAGTCGTAGACTGGTTTGGAAGATAAAGCGTCTGATCCGGCCCCGCCAAAACATGATACGGTTGATCATTTGGCAACTCCGTAGCCCCTTGAATCTCAGAATCTTGAATAGGGCTTAGAAACTCCCCTTGGATCACATCGAAACTATCTGAACCTTCCTTCTGCCAATACACCCTATGGAAGTCTGCGCCCCAATCCTCCTTAAACAATAGCTCAAATCTTGCAGGCACTCCTTTCTGTAACTCAATCCAGTCCGAAACATA
>CAYUKP010000078.1:0-1061 GCA_964445335.1 uncultured Verrucomicrobiales bacterium | reverse complement strand
ACATCACCTCTCCCTGCATCAAACCAATAATATTGCATAGCTGATCCCGCCGTCTCACTTAGTGCAGGATTCACTACAATATACACTTCATCCTCTTGAACCTCTGTCCCTTTTGTCACAGTCAAACGAAAACCATATTCGCCAGGTTCCTCTAATAAAACATCCGCCTTGAGGGCATAAGAGTCAGACAACTCAACTGACGCCCCAGCAATCTGCTCCCATATATAACTTAAGTTTCTCGTCCCTGATTCGGTGTGGATGGCTTGCCCCGTCAGGCTTACCAATGAGCGTGGCAGAAAAACCTCTTGATCAGATCCCGCCTCTACGATGAGCCCCGACACACTCTCAACTTCTTCAACAGAACTCAGAAAGTCCGCTGCAATGATAACTGGCGCCTCATCAGGAGTGCGGGACCACCCCACCCCAAAGTGATCTCCTCCACCATGCTCTTTCTGGAGAAGTTCTAGATAACATTGCTGCCCTTGCTCCAAGAAAATAGCGTCGGATCGCTGCGAATCATAACGAGACCATTGTCCTACATTCGTCCACCCGTTAATGTAAGCTACCGTCTCCGCATTTTCAGGATTAGAATCAGGACTTAATGACAAATCTACATGATCATCTCCATAAACCCAAAAGTAATACTCTCCTGACTCAGGAACCGTTACAATCGTACGCACTCTCGTCCCATAGCGACTCCCCCAATTTGTATCCCAGTGTAGATCTCCTTCAATCTCTTGGCTAATAAGGGGATTATTAGGGTAATCAGGACTCGCCTCCAACGCACTGATCTTCACCCCTTCAATATTCGTCCACCTCTCTAAATTCCAATTACTGGCATAAAGTTTGGCGTGCAGGACGAGTAGAATGAAGAGGAATTTGATATTATGCATGGCGATCTATTTTTAAGTCACTTTATAGCATACTCAACAATCACAACTAGATCAATAATGAATTAATAAAATTCAAATATTGCACAAATGAAACTTATTAATCAATAAAACATAAAAACAAAAAAATAGAAAATATGGGCGCATCTTCTGATACTTAAGGGGTATAGG
>CAYUKP010000077.1:6221-8927 GCA_964445335.1 uncultured Verrucomicrobiales bacterium | reverse complement strand
CTAATATAGGGGTTAGGATAACGGCGGGTTGCTGTGATGGCGTAAAAGGTTTCCCTAATGTTGGGAATCTGACAGAGCTCGACTAACTCCTTGCGGTTGAGTTCTTCCTCGACTACGACTCGTGGTACGAGGGAGACAGCGGCGGTGTCTTTTGCGATGACTCGTAACATCGCCATGTCATTGGTTTCAGCGGCAATGAGTGGGGTGATGCCCGCTTGTTTAACCTTTTGGTCAAAGAATGTTCGCACGGAGCTCTCAGGTGAGGGTAAAATGAGAGGGCAGTCTTCGAGGTCTTCAGGGAACTGAAAGGGGCTAGGGAGTGACAAAGATACTGGTGCAACAAGACTAATAGATTGTTCGCTGAGAAGGTGACTGTGAACGGTCAGGTCTGATTCTCTTTGGACTGGATCGTTTGATAAGATGAGGTCAAGGCGGTGAGTTTTGAGAAGTTTTAGCAGCTCGCTGAGGGTCGATGAATGGATAGTAACCTCTACATTCTTGTCATCAAAGGCTTCCTTGAGAAATCCAATTTGGAAGTTTTTGGAGAGAGTGGATACCGCCCCAACCTTTAAGGTGTTTCGATACAGTGTGTGTTGGTTCTGTAAGGTGGCGACCATTTCATCTCCCGCGCGAAAGATGGTTTCGGCATAGTCAAAGGCGATACGCCCTTCCTCGGTGAGGATGAGGGACTTGTGTTGGCGCTCAAATAGGGGGGAGCCTAGGGAATCTTCGAGTTTTTTAAGTTGGATACTAAGGGCGGATTGGGCGACGTGGAGTTTCTGAGCGGCCTTGGTGAGAGATCCTTCCTTTACGATGGCGTGAAAGTAGCGCAAGTGGTTGTAATTGAGGTGGGTAATCATGTATATATAAAAAAGAACGATTTTATAAGATAGTTATATTGGATGGAATGCATTTTATTTGATAGTCTTAATTCATGAATCTGATAATTTCATGGTTGTTAGGATGGATCTTACCTTTTGTTTTGGTTTTGGCCTGTATCCCATCGCATCTTCTCAATCGTAAAAGTCATTTGGTGGCGAGAGCCTCTTCGATTCTTTTGTGGACGACCGTGGTGCTTTCGGTAGTAGCGACAGGGTTGCTTTTTGCCTCCCCTGAACGAGTGGTTTCGGAAGGACTGTTTTGTCAGGGGCTCTTTGGTGTGAGGTTAGATGCGTTATCGCTTTCCTTACTGTTGTTGATTTCATTTTTGGGTGCGGTTATTATGAAGTTTGCCAAAAACTACCTCGCTGGAGACGAGCGACAGGGGCACTTTAGTAAGTGGATGGTATGCACCTTAGGAGCCGTGATGATTTTAACCCTCGCGCCTGGACTGGTGCAGTTCCTTGCAGGGTGGCTGGCGACGAGTTTGGGGCTTCATAAGCTCTTGATTTACTTCCCGGATCGTAAAGGCACTTTGCTATCGGCTCGTAAGAAGGCCGTGGTGAGCCGAGTGGGGGATGTATTACTCATTACAGCCTTTATAGGTATTTATCAGAGTTTTGGGACACAGAACTTCTCTGAACTCTTTGAGGCTATCAAAAAAGGTCAGACGCTTGAAGGTTATGGCTGGGTGGCGTGGTTGCTATCGGCTGGCGCACTGCTCAAGTCTGCACAATTTCCCTTTCACAGTTGGCTACCCGAAACAATGGGGGCGCCCACTCCTGTTTCGGCTCTGATGCATGCAGGAATAATTAATGGGGGAGGTTACCTTATTATTCGGATGAGCCCCCTGATGGTTTCAGAAGTCGGTGCTCTGATGCTTCTAGCGGTGGTAGGTACCATCACGGCTTTCTATGGTGCGATGGTTATGCTGACTCAAACCAGTGTAAAGAAGGCGCTGGCTTATTCGACAATTGCTCAAATGGGGTTCATGATGTTGCAGTGTGGTTTGGGAGCCTTTCATTTGGCCGCGTTGCACATTTTGGCACACTCGCTCTATAAGGCGTATACCTTTCTTTCTTCTGGCTCAGCGGTATCGATTGCGCAACAACTCTACGCTTCTCCTAAGTCCCTCGTGTTGCCACCACGTCACATTTGGAAGGCTGTTTTTCCGTCTTTCCTCATTGTGGTAGGAGTTGCTTGTGCCTTTGGGGTAACTCCGCAGAACAAGCCGGGAATGTTGGTGTTATCTTTGGTCGTTGTTATGGCTTTGACTCATTGGCTCTGGGTGCAGATGAAGCGCGGAGTGGCAGGAAAAGATTGGCTGAAGTCCCTTGTCACGGCAGCGTTTTATGCTGTTATTTACTTTGCTTTAGCTAAGACAGCGATTTTCGTTTGGGCGGATACGTTTCCGAAGGTACGAGCCTTGCCCTTGGAATTGGAGTTGCTCTTAGCGGCCTTAATATCGGTCTTTTTACTGACTTCTATTCGCTTCCAGGATGGGCATCCAGGTTTTCTGCAAGTGCGTCTAAAGCGCGCACTCTATGTTCACTCTCTTAATGGGTTTTATCTAAATACCATGGTAAACAAAGTTGCGAAGGCAATCGGGTTGGTTCCTAAAGGTCTTTAATTACCTCCTCTCATATTCTCTCTTCACAAACACATGACGACTTATACAACATCTCTTCTCCCAGAATTGAGTGCCAAGGTGCCACCTCTATGGCCTCTGACACACTTTGTTGCGGTTAACCCCTTTGCTGGATTTGCGTCGCATTCCTTTGCGAAAAGCGCGACTTATCTGAAGCGCCTCCAGAATGCTGACCTTTT
>CAYUKP010000077.1:2048-6121 GCA_964445335.1 uncultured Verrucomicrobiales bacterium | reverse complement strand
GAAGAAGGGGCGAAGTGGTGCGCTGCCTATGATGATGCTGGGCAGTCGTCTTGGAAGTTTCCGTGGAAGGATTTGAGCCTTTACAAAGCATGGAAGGAGGCTGCGTCTCTTGATAAGAATCTAGAAATACGAGGGCTGAAAGGAGCACGAGAGAAGATTAGAGCCTTGCCTGAAGATTATGAGCAAGCGTTGGAGCAAGCGATGCAAACTTTAGACCTGCCAGAAGAAGCGCAGTTTTTCTATTTGTATCAGCTTGTGATGACGACTCTTCCTGGGTGGGCCGGGCATTTGCGTTACAAAGATCGAGAGTTAGAGCTCAGAGGTCTGACAGGAACATTACTCTCGGAACTCGTTGCGATTTTGATCTCTTATGAGAGCCTTTTGTATACGCATGTCGGCGAGAACTCGTCCCTGAAGGCTCAGTGGAAGGAGGCTTTTAAAGGGGCGAATCTGGCTGTTGATTCCCAAGACGTTACGCCTGAGATGGCTCAGCGTCATATCTGGCAGCTAGCTTTGGAGGCCACCTTTGCTAAGGAGCTGAGAGAGAGTATTACGCCTGTGCCGGTCGAGACTAAACGCCCAGATGTGCAGGCGGCGTTTTGTATTGATGTGAGATCAGAAGTCTTTAGGAGAGCATTAGAAGCCACAGATTTGTCTATCCAAACTATTGGTTTTGCAGGGTTCTTTGGTATTCCCTTAGATCATGAAGTGCCTGCCTTTGGCACGTCGCAGGCGCGATGTCCGGTGATTCTAGCTCCGCCACTCAAGAGTTGTGATCATACGGGGGAATCAGACGAAGTGATTCAATACAAAGATGACTGTTCAGCTACGCGTGAGAAGCTACGTGCTAAGAAGCGTTACAAGGACGGAGCAGCCTCTTGCTTTACCTTTGTGGAGACTATGGGGCTCGGGTATATTAAGAGTCTCTTTAAGGAGACTTTCACTCCTTCTCGTTTGTCGCCTTCGCTTTCTCTCAAGTCTCCAGGGTTTGAACAGAGTCTAGACCTTAAGAGTGCGACGGATCTAGCGGCAAGTATTCTGACAGGCTTAGGGATCAAGCAGAAGATGGCTAAGATCGTTCTACTCTGTGGACATGGCAGTGAGACGCGTAACAATCCTTATGCCTCGGGCTTAGATTGTGGGGCGTGTGGTGGCCATGTCGGGGATGCTAATGCTCGTATTGCTGCGCATCTGCTGAATCGAAAAGACGTGAGAGAGGAGTTAGGGCAGAGGGGGATTGACGTTCCTCACGATACGGTCTTTATCGGAGGGTTGCATAATACGACGACAGATGCTGTGACTTTGTTTGGCACAGATGCTTGTGAGCCCAGCTTACTTGCCTCATTAGAATCCAGCCTCTTAGAAGCAGGTCATAAAACCGCTCTTGAGCGTTCGGTTAAAATGCAGTTGTCGGGTTCTGATGAGAAGACGCTCAAGAGGCTCCTACAACGATGTCATGATTGGTCACAAGTGAGACCCGAATGGGGGCTGGCAGGAAATGCAGCCTTTATCGTCGCGCCTAGAAAGTGGTCGGCAGACGCTTCTCTCAAAGGGCGAGCCTTCCTTCATGATTACGATGCGAGTCTCGATCCTGAGAGTGCCCTCTTAGAGCAGATTGTTGGAGGGCCACTCGTTGTGACCACATGGATTAACCTTCAATACTATGCCTCAGCAGTGGACAATCTCCATTATGGGAGTGGGCACAAATCCATTCATAATGTCGTCGGAGGCGTGGGGGTAGCCTTAGGAAACGAAAGTGACCTACGATCAGGTCTAGCCTTCCAATCCGTGCATAATGGAGAGGAGCTTGTCCACATCCCTCAGCGACTTCATATCTGCATTGCGGCGTCTCCAGAGGTGCTGAAGGATATTCTCACGCGACAAAAGCATGTGAGAGATTTGGTGAAAAACCGCTGGATTAGATTAACCGCTCTTGGGGCGGCTGGGGAACAGTGGACAGATATCACACCTGAGGAGCTTGGGTGAATGAGGAGGCTTTTTGGAGCCTCCTGATATACTTAATATGTTAGCGATTCCTATTTCCACGGCCTCCTGAAGACACCTTTGTTATATTGAGAACCTGAGAAGCACCATGATTTCCAGCCAAATCATAAGCAATGGTTTGAAGGGTGTGAGCTCCATCAGCTACTTTTCGTATATTCCAACTAAAGGTAGCATTTGGGTTTGTGGATGCACTGTAAAGCGCTCCATCAACATAAAGTTCGACCAGTGACACCCCGATATTATCATTAGATTGGGTATATATGTTTACAGATCTCCCGCTGATCGTATCACCATTGGTGGGGGATATGATAGATGAGGCTGGAGCAATGTCGTCTACCGAATCATTTGTATTATTGACAGTGTAAGTGTGCGTAAGCGTCCCAACATTACCGGACGTATCAAATGCTTGAGCTTGGATCTCTAAGGCGCCGTTTGTATATTGGAGAGTATCAATCTCATATACAATACGAGATCCAGAAGTCTCTCCTACTTTTTGACCATTAACGAAAAGTTCAATTCTTTCAACACTTGTATCATCATTTGCGTCAATTTCTAGGGTGATTGTTCCAGAGACTGTGTCGCCGTCTCGTGCTCCAGTCATTGATACGACAGGGCTTATGGTGTCATTGTTTGACGTCGTAAAAGCAGCTTCTACGGCTTTCAGTGCATTGACTCTTCCATGGCCAAATTCAATATCATATCCAGATGCTCCAAGGTCGTCGACTTCACTGGTTAGGATATCTACGATTTGATTATTAGATAAATTATTTGGCGATGAAGCAATGAGAGACGCAACCCCGGCCACAATTGGACTGGCAAAAGATGTTCCATATTGATAGACATATCCTCCATTAAGAGCAAGAGTAGCAATACGATCTCCTGGCGCAGAAATATCAACAAATGACCCGTAGCTAGAAAAGGAAGCTCTTTGTTCACTTTCGTTGGTTGCTGAGACGGCTACAACGTTATTGTATCCAGCAGGGTAATTTACGATAGTGTTTCCCTCATTCCCCGCTGCTGCAATAATAACGGCTCCCTTATTCCACGCATATTGAACAGCATCATTAAGTGTTCGTGAGTTTGTCGGGCCTCCTAGGCTAAGGTTAATAATGTCTGCACCATAATCAGCAGAATAAGAAATAGCGTTTGCAATAGCAGAGTGGGAACCCGAGCCGTCTTGCCATAGAGCTTTGACAGGGAGGATTTTAGCATTCCAAGAGACACCGGCTATTCCGATGTTATTGTTGGTTGTTGGAGATATACATCCGGCGGCGGCGGTACCGTGCCCATTATCATCAGATGCATCACTGTCGTTATTAGCGAAGTCATATCCGTCCTGCGCTAATACCTTACCAACTAAATCTGGATGTGAAGCGTTAACACCTGTATCTACAACGGAAACAACAATATCTGAACTCCCTGACGTAATACCCCATGCTTGAGGTGCTGAAATCGTATTCAAATACCATTGATACGTATTTGAAGAATATGGGTCATTGGTTGCAATAGCGTGAGCGTATACATCATGTTCTGCATACTCTACGTTATGGTTACGGTTTAATGCGTCCACTACTTTGTCAGCAACTTGAGAAGGTACCTCTATTATTTTTACTCCTAGAGCTGGGATTTCACCCTTCTCACGGCTATTTTGAGCACTCATCATGGCATCAAGAGCTGCCTGTGAAACATTTGCTTTGGGCTTCAATAGAATCTGAGTAAACCCATTTCGCTCTATATTTTGGGCTGTTCCACTTAATGAGATTACTAAGAAAGATAAAGAAAAGGTTTTCTTTTGAATTGATTTCAAGAGCTTTGAATTCATAAAAAAACCTTAACTTAGAAGGGTTTTGTTGTCAATATTAAGTATTTTTTGGTATTTATGTTGTGTTTTTGTTTTTTAGGAGAAGTGTTGGCCCTTGGGCTTAGACCATATTTACAAAAAGCCCCCTTTAAACTTAAGCTTAAAGGGGGAAAAGATTATTAGTAAAATGAACCTTTGAGAGGTTGTGTCAAATTAGATAGGGTTGACAATTACTTCTTCTACTTCTTCTACTTCTTCTACTTCTTCT
>CAYUKP010000077.1:0-1948 GCA_964445335.1 uncultured Verrucomicrobiales bacterium | reverse complement strand
TACTTCTTCTACTTCTTCTACTTCTTCTACTTCTTCTTCGAGCATTCTATTCAAAAAAGTGATTTCTTTGCGAAGCTCTCTCTTAATAGAACGATGTTCACGGCGTAATTCTTTACTTTCGTCTCTTAATGCCTTTTTCTCAGCTTTGAGAGCGTCTAACTCAGCTTTGAGAGCTTCTATTTCAACAAGATCTAAAGTCGATTCTAATGCGGATTCCACAGCATCTTTTCTTTCTTCAATCTCAGCTCTCTGTAGACGTATTTCGGATCTTTCACTCTTGAGTACTTCTAGCTCAGCTTCTAATTCTTCAATAGCCATTACAATTTCCTCTGGCGTATAAGCAGAATAATCTGTTTCAGGAGTGTAGTTGCTTTGTCCTCTTTCAGCCTTCTCGACTCTCTCACTCCTTTCTGCATTTTTTCTGCCTTTTGCTTCCGCTTGTAAAGGTGTCATAATAAGAGAGGTTGTGATTCCGAACGCTGCTACTTGAATTGCTTTAGTTAACTTCATTGATTTTTTGTATCAATGAATCGTTTGGATTGTAAAGGGTATTTTTAACAAAAACTCGGGACAAAAATGAATCGTGAAAAGTCACGAGAAAATTCACTTAGGTGTGATGGGTTTAAAAATAGCTTTTTATTCTATTTGTGCATACTACTTCTTTTATGGTTTTTTCAATAGGAGTTTTCTTGCTTTTTTAAGTAGCTTTTGGATGTGGGAGTTGTAAGTGAGTTGTTGATATTCCGAACAATTTTAAACACTTGTGAATCCGCCTTTGATAAACTTACTTCTGCTTGAGCTAATGTAGATCTCTTTCGTTGGGGTGTTCGTAAAAGTAGTATCCAATGAGATCACATTCACAGAGTGGACAGGAGGCTGAGTAGAACCCCTGTTTGAAGTATTCTTCAAGGTGGAGCCCCATCTCTACCTTTAGGTTCTTTGTGCATTTTGGACAAACGATTATACCTTGATGTGTTTCAGATGCAACAAGTGTAGGGCTAATGCCTTGGCTAGAACATGGTGTAAACCAAAGAGGCCATTGGAAGTCACAAGAGGAACAAGGGAGAGCCATAATAAACTCGGTTTTGTTGTTAGAACTTTGGTCAAAACATAGTCGGCCTATGAGACAGCGAGGACAAGTTAAGGCTAAGTCTGAGGTTCGTGACACCTTTGGAGCTTATACTATAGCTCAGAGCCTCACAAGCTATTTCCCCTTTCCTCAGTTGACTTCTCAGTTGAGATCTTCCTATATCGCATTATGGACGCCTTTCAACTGACTCCTGAGGTTCTGATGATTTTATTTTGTAGCTCCTTGCTTGGAGGCTTTGTGGATTCTATAGCTGGAGGTGGGGGGATTATTACGGTACCTGCTCTGCTTGCGGTAGGGGTTCCTCCTCATTTGGCACTGGGGACAAACAAGGTGCAGAGTTCTTTTGGGGCGATTACGGCTGCCTTTAATTATTGGAGAGGAGGGTATATAGACTTCAAGAAAGTGTCTGCAGGTATTCTCTGGACGGCTATTGGTGCGGTGGCTGGATCACTGAGTGTACAAAGCCTTTCAGCTGATTTTTTGGTAAAGGCAATTCCGTTTCTGTTGACGGCTCTCTTTCTATACTCACTTTTTAATAAAAGCATGGGAGAAGGCGCCAGCAAGCCGAAGATAAAGGAGTCATTGTATTACGTGATCTTTGGGCTAGCGATTGGGTTTTATGACGGCTTCTTTGGTCCAGGGACGGGCTCGTTTTGGACAATTGCCTTCGCCTCCTTATTAGGGTTTAATCTTATTAAGGCAACAGCTCATACGAAAGTGATGAATGCCACGAGTAATGTGGTTTCTGTCGTGGCATTTTTAATCTCAGGGAATGTGATTTTACAAGCTGGCTTAGTGATGGGGGCCGCTCAGGTCATCGGAGCCTTATTAGGATCTAAGGTGGTGATGAAGAGTGGC
>CAYUKP010000076.1:0-8927 GCA_964445335.1 uncultured Verrucomicrobiales bacterium | reverse complement strand
TCGGTATAAAAAAAGAGTACATAGTTAAAATATGTACTCTCTCTCTCTGTATTAGGTGAAAATTTCAGGTTTAACCTTTTTCGGTGTAGAAGCCAAAGTTACGGTATTTGTCGTATCTTTGCTTAAGTAGTTCTTCTTTAGATAGCTGTTTGAGGTCGTGTAGTTCTTTTATTAGAGCTTCTTTTAAGGAGGAGCATGTAACAGCCGGATCTCTGTGTGCTCCACCTGCTGGTTCTTTGACAACACTATCAATGACTTGAAGTGCTTCTAAATCAGGAGCAGACATCTTCATTGCTTCTGCGGCCTTTGGAGCATGTTTACGATGTTTATAGAGAATGGCTGCACAACCTTCTGGGCTGATAACAGAATAGTAAGAGTTTTCCATCATAAGGAGACGATCTGCGATTCCAATTCCAAGAGCTCCACCAGAGCCTCCTTCACCGAGGACGACTGCAATCACAGGGACGCTTAAAGACATCATTTCTCTAAGGTTGCGACCAATAGCTTCGGAGATATTGCGCTCTTCAGCTCCTATCCCAGGAAAAGCTCCAGGAGTATCTATAAATGCAATAAACGGAAGGTTGAATTTTTCAGCAATCTTCATCAATCTGAGAGACTTTCGGTAACCTTCAGGGTGAGCACTTCCGAAGTTTCTTTTTAAGTTCTCTTTGGTATCTCTTCCCTTTTGGTGACCAGCAACGACACATTTGATTCCTCCAATTGTTGCAAACCCTCCTGGCATAGCATTGTCGTCCCCAAACATACGATCCCCATGAATTTCTAAAAAATCATCTGCCATATGTTCGAGGTAATCGAGCATAAAGGGGCGTTGCACATGACGGGCTATCTTCACTCGGTTCCAAGCTGAGAGTTCAGCATAAATGCTGTCCTTTGTCTCATTCAGCTTTTCAATCATTTTGGCCAACTCGGGACTTAAGTCGATGTTCTGCTCGCCAAGTTCTTTTTTAAGTTTTTCAATCTGTGACTCAAGCTGAATAATAGGTTTCTCAAAGTCTAGTGGTTGATAGTCTTTCATGATAATTGGTTCCGTTCTTAGGTTAAAATATTTGAGAAATCAAAGCTGAATTTCAACCCGTCCTCCACTTTTTACTAAGAGGGCATATTCTTCCATATCAGAGGCCGATAGGAAGATGCCTGCTCCAGGTGCTGGTTCGTTAGGGTGCCTAACGGATCGAATCTGTAAATTCCCAGCTTTCAAAATAGCCATTTTCTTATTCTGTAAGTATTTTTTAGAGCTTTTGGGATAGGTGGACGTGTTATTGTAGGCCAACATTCGATCAATTCTTGTGGTTAGATATTTCTTCCTACTAGAGATAATGGTATCTAGGATTGGGTAATCTTTGATAAACTGTTCACCCTTAAATAAGGTGAGTTTTTTCTGTTGAACGTTGATGACTGTTTTAAATTCCAAAGGCATGACAAACAACTCTTGGCCCGGTTGAATCCTTGTCGAATATTTTAAGCCATTGAGAGCCATGAGAAATTCGATCGTGCATTTGTGTTTTTTTGCAATGCTGGCTAGGGCGTCTCCACGTTGCACTTGATAAATCGTTTTATATTTAGAATGTGCAGGGGAAAACAATTGATCCAGATTCATCTCTCCTAAAATTTGGCGAGCATGGGAGGCAAAAGACGCTCCCGAGTAAAAATTGGTTACGAATAATAGTTTTTCTCTAGCCCCGTTATAATCTCCAGCTTCTAATAATTGTCGTGCGCGTTGCATAGCTTGCGCTCCAGGAAGACTACTTTGGGTGTCTAAGTTGCTCAATTCCTTGTATAGAGCGTTAGCACCTTCTCCCATTGCGAGAGCTTTCGTTTTTACAAATTTAGCAAAAACGAGAGAAAAAATAAATAAGATGGCAACAAATGTCGCGCATATGATTTGAATTCTGTGAGTTAATTTCACAGTGCGTAAGCTAATATTGTGTTCGCGTAAGAACAAGCGTTTTATCTCTTTTCCTCTAAACAAAAATATCTGTTCTTAGGGAACGATATAAAAAATCACTTTACGCCATAAATTAGCTGACATATACCCCAAGATCAATTGTCCCCAAGGGGATGAATAATATATACCAATTATGGCAATAAAACGTGCTCTTCTTTCGGTCTCTGATAAAACTGATCTTGTAGACTTTGCAACTCAGCTACAAAGCAGATATGGTGTTGAACTTCTTTCTACAGGCGGGACAGCTAAAGCTCTTAGAGAGGCAGGGCTTACCGTTCTCGATGTTTCAGAATACACTGGAGCGCCTGAATTATTTGAAGGGCGAGTGAAAACTCTACACCCAAAGGTTCATGGCGGATTACTTCAGAAGCGTGAAAGCAAGGATCATCAAGCGCAGGCTACGGAAAATGACATTCCACAAATTGATTTGGTTGTTGTGAATCTGTATCCATTCGAAGAAACTGTCGCAAAAGAAGGAGTGACTTTAGATCAAGCAATTGAAAATATCGATATTGGTGGGCCTTCTATGTTGAGAAGCGCTGCTAAGAATAGCTCCTCGGTGACCGTGGTCACAGATCCAGCGGACTACAACTTAGTTCTTAATGAGATGGGAGAGTATGAAGGCAATACCTCTTCTGCTCTCAGAGCAAAATTAGCTCTCAAGGTGTTTCAGCGTACAGCAAGGTATGACAGAGCAATTGCTCAATATTTAGAAGCTCCTGAAGGGAAGGCTCCATCTCAATTGACGCTAGATTACGGCTTTGAACGTGAGCTACGTAATGGGGATAATCCTCATCAGACTTCTACTCTCTATGGTAATTTTAGTGAGCATTTCACAAAGCTTACTGGGAAAAAAGAATTTAGCTATACAAACATTCTCGATATTGAAGCTGCAGCTGATGTTGTGTCTGAATTTAGAAGACCTACGGTGGCGATACTAAAGCACACAAATCCTTGTGGCATAGGCCAGTCGGATGAATGTTTGAGAGAAGCTTGGGATAAAGCGTTTGAAACAGATAGGCAGGCTCCTTTTGGAGGTGTTATTATTATGAATCGTTGTTTGGACGAAGTGACCGCTCGAGTTATTTCCGAAATCTTTACGGATATCATTATCGCTCCAGACTATAGTCCTGAGGCTCAAGCGATCCTTAAGAAAAAAGGTCGTAGAATGGTGAAGATGAACTCTAGCTGGAATGAGGTCAGAAAAGAGCCAGTCATTCGTTCTGTTCCTGGAGGGTTAGTTGTAATGGATAAGGATTACGACGTGATGGGGTTAGAAGATTTGGAAAGTAAGGTTGTAACCGAGAGGCTTCCTACTAAAGAGGAATTAGAGGCGATGCGTTTTAATTGGCGTGTTGTAAAGAATGTGAAGTCGAATGCAATTGTCTTTGGGTCTCAAGATAGAACATTAGGTGTTGGTGCGGGACAAATGAGTCGTGTGGATGCTGTGAGAGTGGCAGTAATGAAGTCTGAGATATCAAACCTTTCTTTAAAGGGGAGTGTTATCGCATCAGACGCCTTCTTCCCGTTTGCTGATGGGTTACAAGCTGCCATTGATGCAGGAGCTACGGCGTGTATTCAGCCTGGTGGCTCTAACAATGACCAAGAAGTGATTGATGCTGCAAATGCTGCAGGTATAGCAATGGTCTTTACAGGATATCGTCACTTTAGGCATTAAGATTCCTGCTTACTGTGTGATTAGTTCAAAATAACTCAAAGGGCTTACGAAAGAGGTAAGCCCTTTTTATATTAATGGGAGAGGTTTGTTTATTAAACGAGTAAATATTATAGGGTGTAGCCCCCTCTTTACTTCCTTATCACTTGATTATTCTTATATGAGATAGAGGAAATACCTTGTATAAAGAGCCTTATAAACGGTATTTAAAAAGAGACAGCGTTTGCAGTTGTATTTTTTCTGCTTCATTACTGGTCACAACTTTGAACCACATGTTCATGAATACCGAGCCTTCTCAACTTATATCTCTTCTTCAAAAATCTTTTGCTCAAAATTCGGCAAAGGCCTTCCTCATAGATAATGCAAATTATTCGTATAAAGACTTTTATCAAAAGGTCTGCCGTGTAAGAGCACTTTTTAGAAACCATTCTTGTGGTGTTGGACAAAGGGTAGCTCTCATTACACATGATAAGTATTATCTATCTGTCTTATATATAGCAGCGTTATTGGAAGGAGTCGTTTCTGTAGTATTAGATCCTGATGCAACAGCTCCTGAATTACTTGTTCTTCTAGCGAAGACTTCTCCTCAAATAGTTTTTATTGATCAGAAGAAATTAGAGGAAGTTAATGCCTTAGAAGGAGCTTCAAGTGATGTTACCGTGTATCCTATCAATAAGAAAGGTGGGACAAAGACCAGTTTTTCATTGGTATTGAGGAAGCGAAAGGATGCTCCTCAAACATTTCCTGCGATCATTGAGAAGTTGAAAGGAGTTTCTGACCCGGTGGAGGTTACAAGTTCCACTGAAGGTCTGATCCTTTTTACCTCAGGCACGACATCCGAACCCAAAGGAGTGGTGCTTACGCATAAGAATTTATATATTCAGATGCAGACGATAATAGAGCACTTTTCCTTGAATGAGAATTCTGTAATTGCGAATCACTTGCCTCCTCATCATACAGACGGTTTGAATCAAGGTCCGTTACTGGCAGTAGCCTGCCAAGGTACGTGGTTGACAGGTAGTGCAGCGTCCCTTCAAGACCTAGGAGAGCTGTTAGATAAGACCTATAAGCATAGAGCGACTCATTTCATCACAGTTCCTCCCGTGCTTACGATGATGAACAGTTTGCCAAGCGAATTTGATGACAGTTTTAGTTCCGAGGAGTTTTGTTTTATTGAATCTACCGCAGGTTTTCTGAATCAAGAATTGTGGGAAGGGGTTGAAAAACGGTTTTCTACGCAAGTAGTGAATTGTTACGGCCTCACAGAGACTGTGAGCGAAGTCCTCTATTGTGGACCTACGGCAGAGACGCGAAAGCTAGGAACAATTGGGAAACCCCTAGGGTGTCAGGTGAAGATTGTTGATGAGGAAACAGGAGAGCTTATTACGGATATTAATGTCTCAGGAGAGCTTTGTATTTCAGGAGGGATTGTGATGAATGGGTATTTTGAGAACCCTGAAGCAACGGAGCGAGTTTTTGAAGGTGAGTGGTTTAAGACGGGAGATCTAGCTATTGTCGACGAGGACGGGTTTTACTCTATTGTTGGGAGAAAGAGTAGTTTGATTATTAGAGGTGGAGTTAACATTCATCCTCAAGAGGTTAATGAGGCTTTGAGTTTACACGAGGATGTTCAAGAAGCTGCGACTGTCGGAATAGAAGACTCGATCTATGGAGAACGAGTTGTGTCATGTGTGCTAACGGATAATAATACCTTGGATAGTAGCGTTCTGCTCAGTCATTGTACGACAAATCTAGCGAAGGAGAAGTTACCTAATGAAATTTATATTGTAGATGAAATCCCCTATGGGGCTTCCGGGAAGGTGAATTTACCCAAGTTGAAGACTTTGATTTTGGAGCGAGAGAGTCGAGACCTTAGTGTATTGCAAAAGGATTCGACTATCGAAGAGAAGCTCTTTCTTATTACGTCGAAGACGTTTCTCGTATCGCGAGACGACCTTAATAAGGAGTCTAATAAGGAGAATACTGCGGGTTGGGATTCTTTGGGTTTTTTGAAGCTTCTCCTCGCAGTAGAGAAGGGGTTTGCCATTCAAATTCCTCCAAAAGATGTTCTCCAAGTGTCTAATCTAGGTGATCTTATTCAAGTAGTTGAGAGATTGAAGTCTCAACAAATAAAGGAGCAAGTATGAATAAGCGAGGACACATTATATTAGGACATCCTAGATCTGGGACAACTCTCTTGAGGAGGCTTCTCAATAGTCATCCTGAGATTGCGTCTCCTCCTGAGACACATTTGTTTAGTGCATGTGCACGATTTCTTCAATCAGATGAGACAGCGCACGGAGTCGATATGGGAGTGCTTGCAGGGTTACACTTTTCAGGTTTTGAAGCCGAAGATGTCTTAGAAAGCTTGAGAGGGGTCGCGTTTACCTATCTGGATCGGTATGCGCAGGAGCGACAGAAGAGTCTTTGGGTGGAAAAAACGGCATTTGATATTTTTCACCTGAGTGAAATTGAAAAGCTTTGTCAGGAGCGTGTTTCCTACATTGGTATCATTCGGCATCCTTTAGATGTGGCAGTGAGTATGCAGGAGTTTTGCCAGAATTTAGGAGCGTATCCCGCTGACATACATCCTTATATTCAAAGGTATCCTCAACCAATAGAGGCTTTTGTTCAATCTTGGATAGAGACGACAGAATCTCTTATGGATTTAGGAACGCGGTTACAAGACAGTTGTATTATTCTACGCTATGAAGATTTGATCGAGGCTCCTCAAGAAACTTTAGAGGCTTTATTTGATCACCTAGGTCTCGAATGTAACCTGGATCAGCTTATAGAAAAGACCTTTACCAATGAGGAGCAATTAGGTTTTAGTGATCACAAAAGTTACACAGTTAAGGAAATACATGCCAAAAGTTTGTGTAAATGGCGAGCGCTTCCTCAGCAACAAATTGCGAAGTTTGCTTCACGACTGAACCCACTCTTAGAGGCTTGTGGATATGATAGGTTAGAGGTTGAAGATTATGATTTATCTGTTAACCGGAGGATGTATCTGAACAGCTTAATGATTCACTCAAAATAGTGCGATGGACATTTTTATACATTACAATACGCGCTATTGGATTCTCATAATGATACTTTTCACAGTCACTTTTTGGCATGAGAAAAGTTTAAGAATGACGTATTCGGCAATTTGGTCTTTGGTTTATCTATTGTTAGTGGACTGGGTGTCTTGTTGTATTCTTTTTACTTTAAGTCTTTTTACATGGTGGACTATTAAGCAAGAGAAGGTTTCGGGAACAAAGGCTGTATGGAGTTCAGTCGTTGTTTTTACGGTTTTGATGTATTACAAAGTGACGTTTGTGAATAAAGATCTGAGCATTTTTAGCTCGAAGTCTTTGATTCCTTTGGGGTTGTCTTATTACACATTACGTTGCATTCATGTTATAGCTGAGAGGTATAAGGGGAATATAAAGCAAAGTTCTTATACGGATATCCTATCCTATCTCTTTTATCTTCCAACCTTGTGGGTGGGACCTATACATCGTTTTCCTCAATTTAGTAAAGAATCCAGAAGGCATCGCTGGGAATCCAAACGATTTCTTGAGGGATTAGAAAGGTTGTTATATGGGTATTTTAAGGTGTGTTTTGTGACGGAACTGGTTCTGAATCAGACCTTTACCGATTGGATTGAGCATTATGGGTTTGGAGAATGGACTGCCACCTACCTCCAAATGGTAAATGCTGGGTTGACGTTATATATGCAGTTTTCTGGTTACTCAGATGTTGCGATTGGGTTTAGTCTATTATTGGGCATTAGAGTTATGGAAAACTTTAAGTTTCCATATTTTCAGAAAAACATCTCCGACTTTTGGAAGTCATGGCACATCTCTCTGACATCATGGTGCCAAGAATATATCTATAATCCAGTAATAGCCAAAGCCCGAAGCCCTCAGTTGGCTGTTATTTGCTCCATTCTTGTAATGGCATTATGGCACGAAGTTTCTCTGCGCTATATTTTATGGGCGTGTTATCATGCTTTGGGAATATTGATCTGGCAGTTCTTCCATACTCATGTTGGCTGTAAACCTCGCGTGCAAGCGTCTAAGCTTATGGGCGTGTTTAGTAGAGTCTTGACCCTAAACTTTGTGTGGCTTGGATTTCTATTGGTGCGACAACCTGATGTGCAAAGTATGTTGCACATTCTGAAGAAACTATTCTATCTTACTTAAAATGCTTATTTTTCAAATTCTTTGTACCTTTTTATCTAAGCCTGTGGCAAGGGTTTTATCTTGGGTTCTTCATGCGCTTCTCCTCACGCTTTTACTGTTAGCATTGTTTATTAATAAAGCAGATATGAACTTTCACTATGGAAATATGTAATTCTATTCAGAAAGGTTATGATGTTAAATTTATATTGTGATGAGTTTGCAAGATAAACTCTCTAAAGAATGGTCTTATCAGGATTGGGCTCCAATTCTTCTCTTGAGTCTTTTATTTGTAGCTGGTGTTTTCTTTTATTGTGATGATTTTGAGCCGTCGGAAACGTTTACTGCATATAATGAGAAGCGTATTTTAGACTTTAAGACGCAATTATTAGATCAACAGCTGAGTATAGTCATTTTAGGGAATTCTGTTTCTAAGCATGGTTTCTATGCTGAAGAAAAGTTAGGAAGTGTTTTGTCTGAGAAGTTAGGCAAAGAAGTGAAGGTCTTAACCCTCTATCGAAATTCAGGGGTCTACTATGACTATAAAGGGCTTAGTCAGACATTAGTTCAACTAAAGCCGTCTTTGATTGTGATCCAAAAAGATCTTTTGGGTACGTGTTATGGAAATTACCGAAGAACCCATTACGCTCTCAAATACTGGTACTGGAAGTTTTTTGGTGTGGGTGCTTGGGCAATGGATGAGAGGGATCTAGTAGAAGACCAATTTGTTAGAGAGCCTCCAAAAGTGTTTGATTCCAATAAAGTTTCAGCAAAAGTTGGGATCTTTTTCCATAGGTTTCTTAGTATCGGGAAGTATGAATTTTCAATAGACAATAGGAGTCGGCGAGAGCTTGACGACTTTTATTCGGTTGCTACCCAGGCGAAGATACCATTTCTTTTTGTAGATATACCTAGGTCAAAGCAAGTAAGCTTGTATGTTTTTAAGGATCTTCCTAGAGAGCAAAAATACGAGATCTTATATCAAGAACCACAAGAAGATGAATTTTTTAACGACGCGTATCATTTAAACGCTGAGGGAAGAAAGGTGTCTTCTTTGTGGCTTAGTGAGCAGGTGGTAAAGTGTTTGGGAGGAAGACTTTAATGAGTATGATCAGCTTAT
>CAYUKP010000075.1:6139-8963 GCA_964445335.1 uncultured Verrucomicrobiales bacterium | reverse complement strand
TATCATATCTGAATGTTATGAAATACTTACTCATTTGTTGCTCAGTAGTAGTTTTAGGAATTGTTTTCTTATTATTTTCTCCAGAATCCTCTTCCGATTTTGAAACAGAAAACACGCAACAACTCTCTGAGATCACCAGTAACAGTAGAAAAACACACAGTAAACAATCCTCCTCCTCAAGTAATTGGTCATCATATAGCCGGGAATCCACTACTTCCTCTAGTACGGTAAGTAGACAAAATTCTGAGAGAGGGATTGCTCATGCAAATGGAGGGCGTTCATCTGCTATAGATTCAAATCAAATCTTTGCTAAAAACGCAGCGTTGGTCGAAAAATATAAATCCTTTTCAAGTGATGACTTTTCTAGAGAAATTGAGAAGTTACACCAAGTCGACACTTCTCATACCAAAGAAGAGCTTATCGTATTGGCTAGTGTATGGGCTACTAAAGCTCCTGAAGAAGCCTTGGAATTCTTTAAGAATATGGAATTTAAGTCACAGTCTGTTGGTTTTGCATATGAACGTGAAATCTTGAAAAGCGTAGCTACTGCTAACCCCTCTGTTGCAGTTAATGAGATTATTCGTATTAGCGAGGAAGATGATAATAGAAGTTTGTTTCTAACAGAATACATTTCAGCTACCGCTTCAGGGTGGGCACAATCTGACCCTAATGCAGCGTTTGAATGGTTGAATAGTTTAGATTTTGAGCAAGGAGTTAAAGCATTTAATGAGTATATGACAGACCTTACAGAACACAATCCTTCCTTGGCATTCGATCAAATCAATCAGCTAGACCCAGATAAACAGGCGGAAGCAATTAAAGGAGTGAGTATAAATTGGGGGCAACGCTATGAAAGTTGGGATAGCATTAATGATATGATTAATGAGTTGCCTGAAGACATTCAAGATGAAGCCTTTAGGTCTGCTCTCACCCCCTTTTCCGAAAACCATCCATCTGAAGCCATGGAGTTGATTTCGGCAATCCCTGAAAACAATAATGAAAAAAACCGTATCGTAGCTCGTGTCCTAAATAATCTCGAAGACGAAAGCTTTCAGAGTAAGGTGGAATGGGCTTTAGAAAATTCAACTGATGCCTATACATCTCACATTAATGAAGTAGCTTTAGTTCCTTGGATTAATGATGCCCCTTACGAGGTATTACGCTGGCTTCAACAACAGCCAGCAAGTGAACAAAGTGATCGCATGATTGACCGGTTCTTAAGTTTAGACTCTGTATCTGAAAACTATAAGAAGCAGTTGAGGGCTTCATTAGAGCAATAGATTCTTCAGCAATTAGGTCACACTAGATATTTAAATAGTTTATAAAGTTTATGAAAATCACAGAGGGTAACGAAAAGTTAATTAAAGTGTTAGATGGAGCATCCGAAAAGTTACAATCACTTCTAGAAATGCAAGGAAGACCTGATGGTGCTTTAAGAATTGCGGTTGTTGGAGGTGGTTGTAGTGGTCTTCAATATCAAATGGATTTAGTAGATACTCCCCGAAATCGTGATATTCGAGTGCGATCTAATAATGTTGCAGTGGTTATCGACCCTAAAAGTGCCTTATTTGTTTCTGGTAGTGAACTGGATTATTCAGATGATTTGCAGCAGGGAGGGTTTAAGGTTACTAACCCCAACGCTTCTGTAACCTGCTCTTGCGGAGAAAGTTTTTCAGCTTAATGAGTGCCTTTCAAATTCTCGGACTAGAAAGCACCCTTCTCTTAGAAGAAGGTATCATCAAACGAGCTTACGAATTAAATTCAGATCTCGAAGGCGCATTAGAAGCTCGCAATACCTTACTTAATCCTTGTGAGCGCTTAAGAGTTTGGATGGAATGCCATAATATTTCTATTGTTCGACACAGCTCGATCCCTGAAAGTATTCTCAACTTGTTTTCTGATATAGCAAGCCTTACGACTGAGGTAAATACCTTACACCATCAGCGAGTTTCGAGTCAAACAACCTTAGGTCAAGCCTTATTAGATAAGAAACTTTTCCAGTTAAAACCTAAAATAGATGCGATAGCTGAGCAGGTATCAAGCTATGAACAAAAGTTAGTAGATAGCTTTCATGAGTTAGAATCAACTCCCGAAGAGCGGTTAGCCAATAAAGTCTACCAAGGACTCAAATTTTTGAACAAATGGAAGACTCAACTAGATGATAGTTACAATCGTCTCATTGTTTGCTAAATGGTTTTACGTATTCTATGCTTATTTGCGTTAACGCCTTTACTCGTTGGAGTCTTTTTACGGCGACGTTTTTCCTCGAATGAACGGCCCTTGCAACAAATACTAGCTCCCATAAAGACATGGGATGCTTGCCGAGCTTTTCTCCCGTCATCCACTGCTATTGAAGTGAAAGGGACTAAAGTGGTATCTTATGGCGACGAAATCAATATTCCTATAAATCTTATAGAGTCAGACTTTATTGAGCCACAGCTAGATCTTTTGCAGACCTTGGCCTTATACCGCATGGGGAAAAGCAGTTTAATACTTACACATGAAACCCTACTCAAATTACATATTTTTCTTCCTTTATTTACAGTCGTCGTAGTGGTTTTTGGAGGATTTGCTCAGGCCATTCCGTTGCAAATACTACCGCTCATTTTGTGCTTTGCTTTAGGGATATGCGGTTTTTGTAGTTTGTATCTCAGTTATATAAGGTGGCAAGCCTCCAGATTGGTCAAGCAGTGGGTTCTGCACTACTCTCCTTATAGCGAAGCTTCTTACAGGGAGAGTGTGGTCAAACATCTTAACGCAAGGGCGTTTTGTTATTGCCTCCCTCTCTCTCGATAATAAGTTTTAAGAGAAGATCGTTCATTTC
>CAYUKP010000075.1:0-6039 GCA_964445335.1 uncultured Verrucomicrobiales bacterium | reverse complement strand
TCGATAATAAGTTTTAAGAGAAGATCGTTCATTTCATCAAAGTCGCTACAAGTCTTAATTGATCATACCCAATAGCTCCTCCAGCGGCTTCGAACAAAACTTTAAAAGAGCTATCCCCGTGCTCTTGTACTAATGAGCGGATTTGCTCTTCTGTTTCTTTGTTTACCAAAGGTTTTAAATCAACTTCTTCCCCTTCTTCATAAAGCTTTATCAGATGCCCTATTACTGTAGACGGAGCGAGTTCTCGCCTCTCTGCTATCTCTTGAGGAGCTAGCCTCTCTTTGTAGAGTCTCAAAGTCTCTTTGTAAGTCGAGCTAATGGCACGTTTAATCGCAACAGTAGGAGGTTGAACTTGTGTAGCTCCCCCTCCTTTAGGCAACGAACGAGCTTGCGCTTTAATTTGGGGGTTTTCTTCAACAAAATCCTTAATTACAGGAAGGAAACGCTCAGCATAACGTTCCAACTTGGCTCTACCAACCCCGTGAAGCTTACCTAACTCTTGCTCATTTGTGGGGTAATACCCAGCCATTTGGCGCAGAGTTCTATCTCCAAATACCATATATGGAGGTAGTGACTCCTCTTGAGCAATTGAAGAACGCAGTTGCTTCAATAAATCTAAGAGGTCTGAATTGTATTCAGGCTCATATCCTAAGGAGTTTGTTCTCCTCTTGTCTTGTTTACTAGGTTCGACTCTAACATCTTCTCTTAAATAGAACTCGCCTGAACCTTTCATTAACGTGAGGCCTGACTGAGTAAGCTGAGGCACAGGGTATTCTCCTTGTGATGTTCTCAAGTACCCCCCTACAATGAGAGCGTCTAAAACAGAGCGCCAATATTTTTTGGGGCGCCCCTTACCTATCCCATACGTCTTAATCTGATCGTGTCCAAACTTTCGAATCCTTTCTGTATTGGCGCCACATACAATATCGCATATATGAACTCCACCAAAGCGCCCCCTTGTGCGAGCAATAGCAGAGAGAATAACCCGCGCCTCATACGTAGTGTTTACCTCCTTAAAGTTACCAGCACACACATCACATGCTCCACAGTTATCTAATAAATACTTCTCCCCAAAGTAATCTAACAGCCCCTTACGTCTACACTGCGCAGTAGAAGCATAACGATTCATCTGTCTCAACAAAGACCAGAGGCGATCTTTCTCTTCGGGATCTTCGGTTTTATCAATCAAATAGCCCTGCTTGGCTACATCGCCAGGGCTATAGAGCAATAAGCACTTGGAAAAGTCTCCATCACGCCCAGCGCGTCCTGTTTCTTGATAATAGCCCTCGATAGTTTTTGGCAGATCGTAATGAATAACATATCTGACATCAGGTTTATCAATTCCCATCCCAAAGGCGACAGTTGCCACAATAACTTGGACATTGTCTTTAATAAAATCATCTTGAATGCGAGATCGTTCATCTGGTGTCATCCCCGCATGATAGGCTAGTGAGGGAATGCCGTTTCTTTGAAGCATTTCCGCAGTTTCTTCTACGCTTTTCCTAGTCGTTCGGTAAACTATCCCGCTACTCCCTCTAGGCTGCTCCCTAATAAATTCCAATATTTGTTTCTCCGCATCTGTTCGTGAGCGTATATCATAGAAAAGGTTTTTACGATCAAAGGACGCACGAACCAATACAGGATTATTTAGAGCGAGCCGGTCTTGAATGTCTTGTGCAACCTTAGGAGTCGCTGTCGCTGTAAAGGCAACAAGTGGAATATTAGGGTATGTTTGCTTGAGGGTCGAAAGGAAGAGGAAGTCAGGCCGAAACTCATGCCCCCATTCAGAAATACAATGCGCTTCATCAATGGCAAAAAAGCTTGGTCGCCCCAAAGGGTGTGAAAGTAAAAAATCGTGAAAGTCAGGCAGGCTAAGGCGCTCAGGTGAAACGTAGAGTAAATCAAGTTGACCGGAACGGTACATACTCTTGACCTGACCTCTCTCACCAGAGGTTAAGTGACTATTTAAACAGGCGGCTCTAATGCCGAGTGCTCGTGCACCGTCTACTTGGTCTTTCATTAGTGCAATGAGCGGACTCACGACTAAAGCACATCCCTCTAACATAACTGCAGGTAGTTGATAACATAAAGACTTGCCACCACCTGTCGGCATCACCCCAAAGACGTCTTGACCAGCCAAAAGCCCTGTTACGAGCTCTTCCTGATTCGGCCTGAATGACGAAAATCCGAAAACCCTTTGCAGGGTGTCAAGCGTATTAGTGTTCACGGAGATATGTGATTGACTAAGTCTAATTTTGTCAACATCAAACCCTATGATGCCATTTTATTGATTCTAAGGGACCATTACTAAGAAGAAATTATTCTCTATTCTTGCACCTTTAGAAGAATTTATGCAGATCATTGTATCGTATGAATGTATTAATCGCATGTGGTGGCACTGGAGGTCACTTGTTTCCTGGCATAGCTATAGCCGAGGAGCTTGTCAAAAGAGGTCACACCCCCTTTCTCGTTGTCTCTGAAAAAAAGGTAGATAAAGAAGCTTCTGAGAAGTATCCACAATATACTTTTATATCACAACCCTCGCGCCCGAAACCTGCAACGACATCTCCTAAGATGCTTGGCTTTGTATTAAGTCTCTTAAAGGTGACTTCGGCCTCAAAGAAACTCATCAAATCTCATAAAATTGAGGCCGTAATTGGTATGGGAGGTTTCACATGCTTCGGTCCAATTTTTGCAGCAAAAAGCCTTAAGATTCCAACATTTTTACATGATTCAAATGCCATTCCAGGTAAATCAAACCGTCTCTTATCGCGTTATGTCAACAAGGTACTACTTGGTTTAGAGCCTGCTAAGACGTATTTCCCAGGGAAAGATTGTGAAGTTGTTGGCACCCCTCTACGTAATGAAATGAAAGAGCTGCCAGCTAGAGAAGTTGCTTGTCAGAAATTTGGTCTTGCTCCAGAAAAGCCTACTATTCTAGTGTTTGGAGGTAGCCAAGGCGCTAAAAATCTAAACTCTATCATTGTAGAAACAGCTAAAATTAGTGAACCTTTTATACAATTTCTCCATGTCGCTGGATCTTTCGACTTTAAGCGAGTTGAGGAATTAAGCCAAGATATTCCACACCATTTTCCTTTAGCATTCTGTGATGACATGCCTTCAGCATACGCCGTAGCAGATTTAGTTATTTGTAGGTCGGGAGCCTCAAGTATGACTGAGCTTTCTTACCTTGGTCTACCTTCTATCCTTGTCCCTTATCCAACTTCTGCGGACGACCACCAAACAAAAAATGCAGAAGCGTTTTCCGATAAAGATGCAGCTCTTCTCTATAAGGAAAGCGAGTTAGATGCAGAAACTCTCAAATCAATTACTTCAGATCTCATTAAAGATGCCGAAGCTCGTGAAAGACTTAGTGTGAACATTAGGCAACTTTCCCTCGACCCTGCTGGTGCAATTTGCGACCTCATTGAATCAACAACTTTTTAAATTTTCTCATTTATGAATACATTGACCGAATCTCTTTTAGACCCTGATAAGAAATTAAACATTCACCTCATAGGAGTAGCAGGTGCTGGCATGAGTGGACTGGCACAGATATTACTAGAAATCGGACACGATGTAAGTGGATCTGATCGCGTACACACGAAAACAACAGAACGCCTAGAAAAACTAGGATTAACATTCTTCACTCAACAATCAGCAGAATGCGTCGCAGGATGTGATTACGTTATTTATTCAACCGCTATTCGTGAAACAAACCCTGCTCGTAAGGCAGCTGTAGACCAAGGCATTCCAACCCTTAGACGGGCTCAGTGTCTCGCTGCAATACTACATAATAAAGATGGTGTTATTGTAGCTGGCACACATGGCAAAACGACCACTTCAGGACTCAGTGCTCATGTTCTAAAAACAGCAAACTTGAATCCAAGCTATTATGTAGGAGCGGAAATACCTGTATTAAATACTAATGCGGAGTGGAACAAAGAAGGAAGCACACTTGTCGCCGAAGGAGATGAGTCTGATGGAACATTGGTCTTATACAAACCAAAGCACTCTATTATCCTAAATTTAGAGCCTGAACACTTAGATTTCTACGAAGGTCTTGATCACCTAAAGGAGGTGTTCTCTACTCTCATTAATAATACGAGAGAGAAAGTTATTTACTGTGCAGAAGACAAAAACGCTACTGAACTTGTCAGCGCTACAAACAAAGGTGTGTCTTATGGTTGGTCGAATGCAGATTACACAGCAACAGATCTATTAGAAGGGAAAGGCGGAACATTCTTCACTGTGAATAAAAACGGTGTTCCTGTGCAACGTATAGAGTTAGGTGTTCCTGGAGCTCACAATGTCCTCAACGCTTTAGCTGCCTATGCTTTAGCTGATCTGAATAACGCTGAACCAGCACTTATCAACGAAGCTATGTCTTCCTTCTCTGGAGCAAAGAGAAGGTTTGAAACAAAGTACTACTCGCCTAACTACAGAGTGGTTGATGACTATGCTCATCATCCGACGGAAGTAGAAGCAACCCTTTTGACAGCCCGAAAGTTTGAGCCTAAGCGTTTAGTCGTGGCGTTTCAACCCCACCGTTACTCAAGAACTCAACTCCTAGCCAAGGAGTTTGGAGAGGCATTTTGTCATGCAGACTTAGTGTATGTGGCGGATGTTTTTGCTGCGAGTGAAGATCCTATCCCAGGCGTGTCTGCACAAACCATTGTAGATGCAATTGAAGCCGCCGGAACAACCAAAGCAATCGCAATTGGAGCCGTTCCTGAAGCTCATTATGCTATTGGAAATAAGCTAAAATCTGGCGATATGTTTATGACTTTAGGTGCAGGAAATATACACCAAGTAAGCACAAAAATAGCTGCAGATTTAAACGTCTTAGAAACCCTTCAGCGCTTTCAGCCCACCCCAGAGAGTGCTTCTAGTTGCCTCTATGAACCTATGCGTCGCCATACGACTATCATGATTGGGGGTCCCGCACAATACTGGTTCGAACCTCACACCTTCGAAGCTATGGCTTCTCTCTCTAGCGCATTAAAGGAATACAACATCCCCATGCGTGTCGTCGGTAGAGGCTCTAATCTACTCATTAAAGACGCTGGGATACGTGGTGCGGTCATTCATCCCACAAAAGGTGAATTTTCTGAAGTAACAGTCGAAGGTAATAGAATCACATGTGGTGTAGGAGCACGGTTCAAAAAAATCGCAAGCGCAGCCCAAGCTGCTGGCATAGGTGGATTTGAATGGATGGAAGGGATTCCGGGGAATGTTGGCGGTAGTCTTCGCATGAATGCAGGAGCAATGGGAACAGAAACCTTTGATCAAGTGGTAGAAATCAAACTCCTGAACGAAGTAGATAAGATCATTACGAAGAAGCGAAACGAAATTGAGTCATTTTATAGAAATGTCCCAGAGCTCAATCATAATATCGCTCTACAAGTAGTCTTTGAGGGCGACTTAGCTCCTGCTGACGCTATTCAAGAAAAGATGTTGGAGTCTCGTAATAAGCGTAATACATCTCAACCAAAAGCGGCTAGTGCTGGGTGCATCTTCAAAAACCCCTCTGCTGAAATGGGCGCTGGAAAACTTATTGATCAACTCGGCCTCAAAGGCGAATCCATTGGTAAGGCGCAAATATCTGAGGTTCACGCAAACTTTTTTATCAACACAGGTGGCGCTACTGCGACAGACCTTCTCTCCCTCATATCTCTGGCGCAAGAAAAAGCACTTAACGAGAGAGGCATCACTTTAGAGACAGAAGTTCAAATACTAGGAGAGGATACTCCCTCGTTTTAATATCTATTACAGAATAGATTGACACTTAATAGATCATAGGGGCTTGGTCAGAATATCCTAAGCTCCTGCTCTAGCTAAGCTGTCATTATTTTATAAAAATTTCATACTATGCAACTCACTAAACAAACAAGTATCGGAATCCTAATGGGTGGACCAGGTTCCGAAAGAGAAATTTCTTTGGCTTCAGGTGAAGCTGTTTATACGGCTCTAAAAGAAGCTGGTTATGATGTAACCAAAGTAGATGTTACTGAAAAATCTCCTCAATTACCAGAGGGT
>CAYUKP010000074.1:0-9045 GCA_964445335.1 uncultured Verrucomicrobiales bacterium | reverse complement strand
ACAAGGGCGCAATATCCAGCACGCCTTTTCACAAAACTTGATGCGCGACAGTATAATAAAAAATGTCGTCATCGCTTCGGCCTCAGGCGTAGGTGAAAACTCTGTGGGAGTATACCTAATACCTTCAGTTTGAACTATACCTCCTAGGAACGCCAATGAGATGACTAAGACAAAAATTGTAACAACAATAAATCCAGTAGTTTTCATAAGTTACATGCTGACAACTATTGCTCGTCTCGCAACTTCTAATTATTCGCTAGAAGTTTGAATCCGCCAAATTGTTTTGTAGGGAGGGTAGAAAAAACCCTTTGGAGAGGCTTCCAAAGGGTTAATGCAGTATGTACTGAAATGAGGGGATTATAGAACAGGCTCTTTATTGAGCTCTTCTTCTGAAGGCTTTTCTTCCACAGGCTTTTCCTCTTTTACTTCATCGGTTGGAAGAGCTGGAGGGGTGTTGGACGCTGGTGGGTTAGCGATCTCTCCCGTTTTTACCAATTCCTCAATGAGCTTGCCGTCGAGAGTTTCGTGTTTGATCAAGGCTTTTGCAACACGCTCTAGAGTCTCCCTGTTCTCTTGAAGCATGGTTGTAGCTCTCTGATACGCTTCATCAATGAAACGTTTAATTTCTTCATCTACCTTACGGGCAGTAGCTTCGGAATAGTTTCTGGATTTTGCCATGTCACGCGCGAGAAATACTTCACCTTCGCTTTCGCCGTATTCAATCATTCCCAAGGATGGACTCATGCCCCAAGAACATACCATATTACGAGCAATGCTGGTCGCTTGTCTGATGTCTCCAGCGGCACCGTTAGTGTAGTTGCCAAAGACAATTTCCTCCGCTACTCTACCACCCATTGCTACTACTAGGCTGTCTTTAAGCTCGTTCACACGTTGCGAGAAGCGGTCTTCTTCTGGTAAGAACATCGCCATTCCAAGAGCTGGCCCACGCGGAATGATTGTGACCTTGTGCAGAGGGTCTGTATGTTCACAAAGAATATTGAGAATGGCGTGACCTGCTTCATGGTAAGCGGTGTTTTCCTTTTCCTTATCGCTGAGGGCTAAGGATCTACGCTCTCTGCCCCAACGTACTTTATCGCGTGCTTCCTCTAGGTCAGCTAATTCAATAGCCTTGGCGTTTCGTCGAGCCGCGAGTAGGGCTGCTTCGTTTACGAGGTTGGCGAGTTCTGCCCCTGAAAACCCTGGAGTTCCTCTCGCAACAACTCCGAGATCAACGTTCTCTGAAAGTTTGACCTTTCTCACGTGCACATTGAGGATTTCCTCTCTGCCTTTTACATCAGGTAGTGAGACAGTTACTTGTCTGTCAAACCTTCCTGGTCTGAGAAGGGCTGGGTCTAAGACATCTGGTCGGTTAGTCGCTGCAATGATAATGATCCCTTCTTGGGTATCGAAGCCATCCATTTCTACAAGGAGGGCGTTTAAGGTTTGCTCCCTTTCATCATGGCCGCCACCCATGCCGTGGCCACGGTGTCTCCCGACCGCATCAATCTCATCAATAAAGATCAGGCACGGGGCGTTTTTACGGCCTTGGTCGAACATGTCACGCACACGACTGGCGCCGACACCAACGAACATTTCGACAAAGTCTGAACCACTGATGGAAAAGAACGGAACACCAGCTTCCCCAGCAATAGCTCTGGCGAGAAGGGTCTTACCTGTCCCTGGAGAACCTACCATGAGGACGCCTTTAGGGAGGGATCCACCCAACATTTGAAACTTCTTAGGGTCTTTTAGGTAATCAACAATTTCATAAAGTTCTTCTTTGGCTTCTTGAATGCCTGCGACATCGCTAAAGGTCACCTTATTGTTGTCCGTGGACATGAGTTTTGCTTTACTCTTGCCAAAGCTCATAGGGCCTTTGCCAGCCATTTTCATTTGTTGCTTGAATAGGAAGGCGAGGATCGCGACTAAAACAAGGATAGGCATGAAGCTCAGGATGATTTGACTGAGGGTGTTGTCTTTAACGCGGAATGGGATATCATACTTGTTGAAGAGCTCATTCACCTCTGCTCCCTGAGCTTGAATATTGACAGGCACATTGAATTTTTTAGCTGTTTTGTAGAGTTCGTCCCGCTTTTTGTCTGAAACACTTTCAGAGGTTTGGAATGCCCCTGTGATGATGCCTTTGCCGTCTTTGATAACACCGCGTAAGCTAGAAGGGGAATCAAGAACGATGGCCTTTTGCTTTATTAAATTAGAAAACTGAGAGATAGAGAGCTCATCGTATTCCTCGATATTGTCTGAGATAGAATCCTTGATGACTAAGTTTTCGCGGATAGGAGCGATGGACTGAGCATGTAGAGAGGGGTTGAACTGAACAAAAAAGTTCTTAGGTGCTGTCCAGTGTACGAGAGATTCATCTACATAGTAACCAGAGATTGATTGATTGAAGGGAGCTTCTGAAGTTACCTCAAGCGGGAACTGCTTTTTATCTTCTAGGATGATGCGGTTTTCATTAATGAGAGATTTAAAACGAGCGTACGTTACTTTTTCACTGTCTTGATCTAGAGGGTTGAAAAGAACGATGCTGAATAGCCCGATACCTAAAGAGATGAGTAAAAGAGATCTCCAGTTAAAGCCATTTTCCTCAGGCTTGTTTGGCTGCTGGTTATTGTTATGATCTTTTGACATGAATATGTAAGTGAAATATTGGGCTATTAAGAAGCCATTCTTATAAGATATGGCAAGATGTAGGAAATTACAGCTAAACCTTAAGTTATAAAGTCTTTTTCTTTACGAATTTAAACTATATGTCGAATAAAAATTTGTTCGAATATTGTAATTTGGCATGTTTGCCCTGCTCAAGGGCGCTCCTTACGAGTTGAAAAAGGTTCTTTTGGTGAAGTCTGGGGTTTGAGGAGGAGACGTAAAATCCGTTTTTACGCTTGTGTTCTTTTGCGAAGTTAGCAGATTGTAAGCATGAAATTTGGATTGGCGGGAGCAGGAGCAATGGGGCAAAACCATGCTCGTGTGGCGAGCAAAATAAAAGGGGTCGATTTGGTTGCTGTTTATGATGCAGACTTTAAGAGAGCTCAAGAGGTTGCTGAGGAATTTGGTTCTACGCCAGTCAAGACTCTGGAAGAGTTAGCTGAGTTAGCAGAGGCTGTTTCAGTTGCGGTACCGACTTCTGCACATTTGAGCGTAGGTGGGGAGTTGATGGAGAGAGGGGCTCACATTTTAGTTGAGAAACCCATTGCTGGGACTCTGGATGAAGCTCGTGCCTTGGTCGAGATTGCTCAGAAGGAGCAAAGAGTGTTGGCGGTGGGGCATATTGAACGTTTTAATCCTGTGATGCGAGCGTTGGAGAAGCCTTTAGGTTTTCCACGTTTTATTGAGGCACAGAGATTGTCTCCGTTTCCTAAGAGGAGTTTAGATATAGGTGTGGTCTTGGATCTAATGATTCATGACATTGAAATTATTTTGCATTTGGTTAAGTCTCCTGTCGTATCAGTCGATGCAGTGGGAGTGCCAGTTATTACGAAAAATGAGGATATTGCAAATGCTCGATTGAGGTTTGAAAATGGAGCAGTTGCCAATATTACCTCAAGTCGGATTAGTTCTGATAAGCTTCGTAAAATACGCGTATTTCAGGGTGATGCGTATCTTTCATTAGATTATCAAAACCAAGAAGGGCACATTATTAAAAAAGGTATCCTTGGGTTAGATAAGAAGAAGGTGCCAGTAGAAAAGGGAGAGCCTCTTTTATTGGAAATTCAATCGTTTGTTGATGCGGTCAGGGAGCAACGTGCGCCAGAAGTTACAGGTCAACAAGGAGTTGAAGCCCTGAGCCTTGCATTACAGATTACAGATCAGATTCGAAGAGATAATGACAAGTTTGGAGTGAAGTAGTCTGTTGCGTTGATGAGAAAGGAACTGATAGGAGAACTTTACGTATTCTTCTTTTTATAACGATACCTGATATGCGTTTGATCCAGTTCTTTTTTATATATTTGGGGGCTTGTGGTCTTTTGGTATATGGCGGGATTACAGGGTTTTCCGAGTATCATAAAGCAAAGAAGTTTCTTGATGAAGGGGCGGTTCAAAAGGCTTTGCCCTTATTAGATACAGTTGTTTATGCTGAGAAGCACTCTCCCCAGAAGGCGTTGCAAACTTATGGTGTTGAGTTTGGATGGTTTTGGTATCAAAAGGGGAAATGTGAGAGTGCTCTTTTAGATTGGTCGAGTGCGAAGGCGTCTTACAAGACCTGTTACAAAAACTTTGCTACGAGAAGGAAGACCCATTGTTATTACAATACTTATGCCTTATTTAGATGGGCTGAGGCATGCTATCAATTGCATGAATATGAGGAAGCGTATGGCTTATTGCAGGAGTTTGAGCGCGTCGTAAAAGCTAAGCCCTTACCTAAATCGGATTACTCTCGCGGTAAGCTGTCTGTGTATTTGGCTTTGGCTACTCTAAAGAATGGCGCCTTAGAAGAGGGTTACATTTATACTGATCGAGTCATGCATGAGGCTCAGAGTGCACGTATTCCAATGGTCGAAGTCTTTAAGGTGTTTGATGCGGTGATTGAAGCGGGTATCGCTGCTCAAAGAACGGATTTACTCTTGAAGGTGATAAAAGTCCATCGTTCGGTATTAGAATCAGATATCTTCGCGCTTTGTGGAGCGACTAAGTTGTTACTTTCTCGTGTGGCGGAGCTGTTAGAAAGGCAAGAGACTACTGGAGCATATGAAGTGCTCAAACTTATTCCGTGCTCACAAACTGTCTTAAATGATCTCTACTCTTATCGTAAGAAGATCTCTAAGTTTGGAGATTACACCTCAAATGATAAGCTGTTCTCAGGCTTAAGCTTGAAAAGAACAGAGTCTTTAATTCGTAGATTGGAAGGAGATTTGAGAAGCCGAGATTCTAATGAGGCGATTAAGTTAGGGTTGTGTGCGAAAATTTGGAATCAATATAAGCATTATAACATGGCCTACCAATGTTATAGCCTATTGACTCAGGATCATGCGGAGAGCCGTGAACGTGAGTATCATTTGTATCAGCTTGTGCTCTTGAGTCAGAAATTAGAGAAGCTTGATAATTTAGCGAGTGCTTTGAAGGGTTTTATTAATGAGTTTCCGGAATCAGAATATTTAAAGGATAGTGTCTGCCTTACGGTAGAAACGTTGTATAAGAATGAGAGATACGCGGAAGTGATCTCTTTAATTGATCACGTAAAAGCGACTATTCAGGTGGGAGAGGAGCTGAAGCCAATGTTGTTTTATGTTTTAGGGGCTTCCTATTATTATACCGAGGCGTATAAAACCTCTCTACATTTCTTACTGCAGTATCAGATGAATGCCTCAGATCGTGAGCGTGGAGCAGAGGTTCGCTTTATGATGTCATCTAACTTTTTACGTTTAGAGAAGTATCAAGAAGCACAACATGAGATAAAGGAGTTCTACGAATTGATTAATGATGAGACTCTGACAAACCGCGAGACTGTTGCGGCGGATCTTATCCCTTATGTTCTTTTAAACCAATTGCTGATTGCTTATGAGGGCGAGCATTATGAGAAGGTCGGGGAATTCTTTGAAAGTTTGGAGGCGCAAGAGGTTCCCACCGATGTTTTATCAACAGCGTGTAATATTATGGGGCAATCTTATACCCAGATAGGGGAGGTTCAGCAGGCTGAGACCCTCTATAAAAGAGCGTTACAAACCTCTATCCGCGTGAAAAATGTAGGACAAGAAGCAAGGGCGTTAATAAACCTTATCCAGTTAGGGGCTTCAACCCTTGAATCTTCACCGGGTATGGGAAGAAGAGCGAAGCGATATTTTGATCAATATTGGAGCCGCTTTGCAGGGTGCCAAGAGAGTATGGGCGTTGTAAAAGATGGTTATAAAATTTTGGTTAATAATGGAAAGAAACGCGTTGGGTTGCAGAGGTTGTTAGAAATGTTGACCAACCAGGCTCCAGATGACGAATTGACCTTCTTTTATTGCTTAGAGTATGAGAAAAAAAATGGCATTGTGTCATTGGCGAGGCATCTGAAGGAGTTGCTTGATACCCAAGTTCAAGATGTTACGAAAAGAGTCTTATTTCAAATGGGTTATATTAAGGCTTATAAAAAATATATAGCGAAGAGCCACCAGAGAGCAACGGATCGTCTGCTCTTGTATAAAAATGAGACGGTATTAGAGTTTTTAAATGAGCTTGCACGCTTTAAGGATTATCGGTCTTTGCCCTCAATAGCTTTGATACAGTTGGGCCATTACACTCTTCACCAAACTTCTACTCAGGTGGAATCGTTAAAGTATTTCGAAGAAGTGAAGCAAAGGGGCGAAAAGCAGTTTGCCCATCAGGCTCTGTTGGGGATCGCAGAGCTTTATGCAAAATCTGAGAATCAGGAAGACCGTCTTGCCTGTGAAAGCTTGTTACGTGAGGTATATAACGATGAGTTATCCCCTGAACGTGAACAGGCTCTTTATCAAATGATAGGATTTCTCCTAGAATGCCAGCGTTGGAGTGAAGCGAGCATTAAGGCCGCAACATACCTCTCCCATTCTAATTACCACTTATACATGAAGGAGGTTCAAGTGTTCTATGGAGTTAGCCTAGAAAAGCAAAACAAAACAGAAGAAGCTATTAAAGCATATACAAAGTGTCGCTCTTTTTCGGCTCTAGCAACCTTACAATTGATGCAGATTTTATGGCGACGGGATCTTGCTCAAACCACTTTAGAAGCCTTTGAAGGAAAGGGGGGGGATCGCATGGTCTCAATTCTGATTGCTCGTGAGTATTTACAAAAGGTCTCGCTTGGTTCCGATGAGGTGACCCAAATTCAGAATCTTCTGACAAGGTATCAAGAACAATTATTTGAGGAGTAGAGAGTGAGGTTTTTTCAGGTATTGATTATATTGTGGATGAGCTGTGGAGAGGTCTACAGTGTTGCCAAAGTTATCATTACAAGGCCAGAGAGTTCGAGCCTTACGAATGTATTTTTGGTCAAGTTAGACAAAGTGAATCTACATTATCAAAAGAGACTCAAAAGTAGTGTAGTAAAGCAATTGCCCAGAAGGGCGGTAAAGAGCATCTTTTTCTACGAACCTCAGATCTTCTCAGATGCTTTAGCTTTGTATAAAAAGGGTAAGTTTGAGAAGGCTCGACAAAAGTTTGAGAAATGTAAGGAAGAGCATGCGGCCTATCAAGAATTCACAGGTAATTATAGCACTCTAGCAGGCTACTATGAGATAGAATGTATGCGGAGGTTAGGAGATCTTGAGGGGATGGATCGCTTATTGAACCTCTTTAATCCTGAGGCGTTGGATAATGAAAATTATTTAACGCAAATCGAGATTTATTCGTTTTGGACTGCTCTTTCACGAGGGTCGTGGAAAAGAGTGTTACGTTTAGCGGACGCTTGGAAGAGAAAGCTTATCCCTCCAAGCCAACGCACACAAATTCGCTATTGTCGCGCCTTAGCTATTGCGGAGCTTTATCCGTCACAGCAAGCGTTAGAGGCTTTGTATATCGTGATCGCCGGGTCAGTGTACACAGAGCCTGAGTTGATAGAGAAGGCTTTTGTGATGGCGTTAGAAATTCTCTTGAGAAATGTGAGGATTCCAACGAGTTCGCAATCGCAACCTTACAGTGAACCGTTACAAGAGGCAATAGCTCTGGCTCATGTCTGGAATGATTCCTTAGGGAGGAGTCAAGATTTGCCTAAAAGGTACCAAAAGTTGTTAAAGTTATAGCAAAGAAGAAAATGGTGTCTTCAGAGTGCTAGTGCACGTTGGATCCCAAGCGCTTTGGCTAAGGTTTCCTCGTATTCCTTTAAAGGGTCTGAATCTGCGACGATACCCGCACCTACATGGTAATGTAGGTGATCCCTTTGTCTGACAAGAGAGCGGATGATGATGTTGAATTGGCTCTCTCCTGAAAAGCCCACATATCCACATACACCAGTATAGAGACCTCGTTTCCTCTTCTCTAGTTTCTGAATGAGGTCGATTGAGCGGAGCTTAGGCGCTCCTGTTATACTACCGCCAGGGAGGCACGCTTGGAGAGCCTTGAGATGGCTGATTTCAGGATTCAGTGTCCCTGATATGGTAGAGACTAAATGATGAACCTGTTCGAGGCTCTCAAGTTTCAAGAGGTCGTCGACAGTGACAGATCCATATTGGCAGACTTGCCCCAAATCATTGCGTAATAGATCTGTTATCATGACGAGTTCCGCTTGTTCTTTTGGTGATTTTTGTAGGAGGTTGGCTGATTCAAGGTCACGTTGCTTGTCTGGGTAGCGGAGGCTTGTTCCCTTAATTGGGCGTGTTTCTATCCTGTCGCCCTGTATATCGAGAAAGGTTTCAGGAGAGGAGCATAGAAGCTCTGTGTCGCCGAGCTTTCCATAGGTTGCCATAGGAGCGGGAGAGGCTTGACGGAGTTTTTCATATAAGCCGTAGAGCGTGCCTGATGTGGAGACCTGAGTAGAGAACTGTTGAGACAAGTTGACTTGATAGATGTCACCGGAGGCGATGAACTCTTGAGCCTGAGTGATGGCTTGAATAAACTCCCTTTGACTGGTTTGAGCCTGCCAATCAGGATTAATAGAATAAGGAGTCGGGCTTACTGCATGGTTAAGGTGAACGGGGTTCCCTATGTGAACCCATTGTTGAGTCGAGTGTGAATACACCCAGAATTTATCAAAGACACCAAAGGTATACGCTCCCTCATAGTCTACCCACCCAGCCAACCCGCCTGCAGGGTACCCTGTAGAGGTGTTGGTTGTTTGAGGGTGGGAAGCCAAGCAGTCCTCTAGTTCTGAGAGGTCGCTTATATGACCTTTTATGATTCGTGAAGGCGCTACGGCAATGATTGAGTGAGGTGCCTTATAACTGGAGGGGAAGTTTCCAGAACTATCAAAGTATAAGACATCATCTGTGCCGATACACTTCATTAATTCAGTAGGCGATGTATCTAATAATTCCTTACAAGGGCTCATCATTTTTTTCTTTACCTATACTCTCTTTGGGACAGTCATCAAGCCAAACCAAAAGACAGTGAACACATCTCAAAGGTCTCTTT
>CAYUKP010000073.1:0-9057 GCA_964445335.1 uncultured Verrucomicrobiales bacterium | reverse complement strand
CTCCATTAGTGCCCCAGCGATGATGGGGTACCTCTTTGATAAGTCAGGGATCGAGGCGGATTGGGAAGGGGTAGAGCAGGGGGGAGATTCCGTTACCCCTCTCATTACCGCCGAGACTCATTTTAATCAAGCTCTCCTATTAGCGCATTTGTTGACAAACCTTTATATTACTATTGATGAGACCCTCTATGAGACGCTGCTTCAGCAATTGCTTGAGGAGTATCTTGTGAGAGATGAGGAGGGGAGGTTGCATCGCTATAGCCCTGAAGTAAGAAAAAGTGGAGCGATCTATCAATGCTTACAAGAGACTTTACTAACGGAGTGTCGTGAAAGGTTCTTTGATGAAACAATAATCCAGTTAATCGAACAGTCAGGTGTATTGGTGTTGAGCCATGTAAAGAAGCCGAAAGTTTCTTGTCTCAGACAGTTATGCAACCTCAGGTCTCTCATTCTCGACTTTTGTAAAATAAGAGATGTTTCATTTTTAGAGGATAATTATTTGCTAGAATCCTTATCTTTGATCGGTAACCCTATAGATAAGATAAGTGTTTTAAGTTCACTACGAAACCTGAAGAGATTAAACCTCTCGTATGCAAAGATAGAAGATTGGAGTGGCTTAAGTTCACTACGAAACCTAACGAGTTTGAATCTCTCGTATACAGAGATAGAAGATTGGAGTGTCTTAAGTTCACTACGAAACCTAACGAGTTTGAATCTCTCGTATACAGAGATAGAAGATTGGAGTGTCTTAAGTTCACTACGAAACCTAACGAGTTTGAATCTCTCGTATACAAAGATAGAAGATTTGAGTGTTTTAAGTTCACTGTCACACCTGAGGGCTTTGTGTCTCTCTGATACAAAGATAAAAGATTTTAGTATCTTAAGTTTATTACCAAACCTGACGTGCTTACATCTCGTCGGCTCAAATATAAAAGAAAAAGATCTAAGTGTATTGTGTCTACTTCGCAATTTAACTCAGTTGGGCTTGTGGGTTAGAAGTATACAGAATGTTAGTTTTTTATCTCAATGTAAGAACTTAAAAAGGCTGTATATTGAAAAAGGTGTCGAGATCGGAGATTTAAAAAAGGAGCTTCCAGACTTAGAAATTATAGTAATTTGAGGGAGATCTCTCCTGACATGTTAGCTCCTATCTCGTCTTATTTACCTATATAGAGTGGGGAGTTTTGTTTTTTAAAGCATATATTTCAGTAGGATGATGTAATGAAAATGATTCCTACTCAAATGAAAGATAAGCTCGCCAAAGGGACGTCATATCCTTTTGGTGCTGGTGAGATTTCTGAAAACTTCAGAGATTGTCCGCAGTTTGACGAGATTTCATTGAGCTTTCATGCGCAAAAGTCTCGACATGAGATCCTTAAAGAGGACGAAACTTTTATAGTCGACCTTAGTTATCACGAGCCACAAAAGAGTATTTTCTTATCCAAAAATATCGAAATACGACCAAGGCGGCGCATGGCAGTGTATCCATTGCTCTCAGAGCGTAGACAATATTTCAGAGATTATATGCAGACAGAAGGGTGGCAAGCTCTGTTGAGTTGGTTAGACTATACCCTGAGCCTCGAAGGAGGAACGGAGGTGCGTTCACGCCTTGTGATGAAATTCACTTATTCAAGTATGCAAATAGATTGTGAGGAATTATAAGATGAGAATCTTATAAAGATAGAATAGCCAAGGTATTTTAAATATGTTTGTCTATGAAGATGAACGTGTCTTTAGGAAAAATTGTTCGCAATGATGGAGTGGCCTCAGGAGCTGCAATGTTTTTTGTGATTAACTGGGGTATGTATTTTATCTTACCTTTGATACAAAATGAAGGTTCGTCTCCTTTGGTATTGCCTGTTGCAGTTTCTATTTTGAGCCCTTGTATTGTGGCATTTAGATTTTACAGAGCAACGAACTTGTTCCGAAAAGGGGTGAAAACGACAGGGTGCTTAGAACAAATCCGAATTTTTCGAGGACGAGGAAGGTTTGAATATTCTTATCAAGCAGAGGGTCGGACTATTCAGACAGGTATTCCAGTCCTTGAAACAAAACAGGTAAGAAGTTTTAGTCAGGGAGATTCTCTATTTATCTACTTTGATCCTCATAAGCCTAAGCGCTCCATAGTGGCAGATTTGTATACAAATGAATGAAATCTCCCTCCCTTTACATGACCCTAATATTGGGTTGTAGTAGACTGACTCTTTATTTAAATGTGATTTATTTTGGTTGTTTTTGTGTTAAATGAAGCTTTTTTGCGTGTCTGATTTAAAATTACGGTAAATTCTTTACAGGTAATAAGTGTTAATTTATACTCTTTTTAATGAATGTAAAAAACCTTGTATTATTGGCATCTTTTTCTGTGGGTGTTTGTTCCTCTCAGGCATTTGATTTGGAGAAAGTGTATCTTGAGGATGTTCAGTTAGGTGATGTCGTATACTTTAGAGCAAAGAGTAATAAAAAGTTTGCAGTAACTGAAGGCAATAAAGAGGCTCATCAAACTGATGGAAGTAAGATTTCATTTACTCTTGCGAAGAAGGATTTAGAGAGCACGTTTGCTAGTGCATTTGTAGTTCAGCATGTGAGCCATTTGGCCGATTCAGGGATTGTAATGATTGTTTCTGGTTTAGACGGTGCTGGGACATATATAGATAAGTCAGATAATCGCATAAAGGTAGCTTATCAGCAGTTTAAGGATGATCTGGCACCTATCGCTCTGGAGCTGAAACCTGTAGATTTAGAGAAAGAAAACGGGAAGCGCTTCACGATGACTATTGCTGGGCAAGATACGAAGATTTCTTCTTTCAGGGGGAAATGGCCAATGGGTGTCAAAGAAAGTTCGAAAGTTAGGAAAAATAATAAATTTACACTACATGTAGACAAGGATGCTCCTAGACACATGGTGACTGGTGGAGTGACTGGTGCGGCTTGGGGGGGAGCAACCTTTGTCGGTGCTGGTGGAAGCTTTTAAGTTTAACTTATAGGGCTTACTGAAGAAGGGGAAACCCTTTATTTAGGCGAAGGGCATATTTGTTGCCAATTCGCCAAAAGTTCCTCGAATAGAGCTCCTACTGAGCTCTCAGGAGCAGATTTTTGTAAGGAAGCAAGTGGCCTTAGGCTGCACTTGTGTTTTACAAAAATAGTATTTACATTTTGAAATTTAGTGTTCATTAAAACAGTTTAAAAATGAACACCCTTTATGAACAGTGGCTGGATCGTATCACGACGTCAGCTGTAGCTGAGCCTTCGCCCCTTGAATCCATGGGGGAGTTAGAGTTACAATCGTTGTGGTTTCAAGGGGTGTTTGGATTAGAGTTTGTCACTACGACAGGGCAAGAAGTAGTGATTCATTACTTAGGGGAATGGAATCATGGAGCTGGTCCTGATTTTTTGCGCTGCTTGTTGCGCATCGATGGGGTGGAAGTGCAGGGAGCGATTGAGTTAGATATGACTCCTCAGGATTGGGAGACTCATCAGCATGCAGTGAATCCAGACTTTGACCAAGTAGTGTTGCATGTTGCCTTTGGGCAAACCTCTCATGAAGCCTTTTGTCGCACGTCAGATAGTCGTCTTGTTCCGCAGGTGATCATTTCGTTAGACCAGTTATCTGCGTGTCTGCAGCCCACCGTTTCTGGGCAGGCGGATACCATTCCTGGATATTGTGCGGCGGAGTTTGGGAAATGGTCGTATCTAGAGGCTGATCAGTTATTAACATTGGCGGCTCAGTATCGACTGCAACGCAAGGCCAAGCCACTCAAGCAACGCGCCTCTACGATTGGACTAGCCGAAACCCTTTGGCAAGAGGTTGCTCGGACATTGGGGTATGGGCGTAATCAGCTTTCTATGTTGCATTTGAGCCAACGGGTGAAGGTGCAACGATTGCTTTCAGAACCTCCAGACCATAGGTTGGCGTTATTGCTCGGGAGTGCAAGCTTTCTTACCAAAGAGACCTTTGATAACGCACCTCTCTTAACTCAGACACATCTCCGTGAAATGTGGGAGCACTGGTGGCGTATTCGAGATGCGTATGAGCCATCCGAGGCGCGACAGATTGCATGGGTGTATGCTGGTCAGCGACCTCCTAACCACCCGCACCGACGCGTGGCGGCCTTGTCTCTCACGGTGGACTTGATCAAGCAAGCGCAAGACTGTTTGGTCAAACCTTCGGCAGCTGCGTTTGATGCACTAGAAGCCTCCTTTCTAAAGATTACGCATGACTTCTGGTCGCATCATTACACCTTGTCCTCGCAACCAGCCGTACGACAGGTCAAACTCTTCGGAGCAAATACCTTTCAGGAGTTACTCTCCAATACTTTGATCCCGCTCTGGTATATACAAGATCAGGAAGGTGCCTTTGCGTATTACAAGACGCTTAAGGCCAAGACTCCTAATGCGCAAGTCAAACGCGCCTTGGGTCGTCTCTTCCCCCAACATCCAGAGGCTACGACCTTGTCCAAAGAAAAATATCAGCATCAAGGATTGCAACAATTGTATCAGGACTTCTGTCTTAAGTCTGGTTGTCTCCAGTGCCCCTTTCCTAAAATCTCTTCTTACCCTTATCATACGTCATGACGGAACTCGAAGCCCTCGTAACCCTTAATCAGCTTCATCAAGTCGGGCCAGTTACGATCAAAAAACTGGTGCACACTTTTGGTTCTGCTGTAGATGCTCTCTCAGCTTCGGCTGCTGACCTGGCATCTGTCCCAAAAGTTTCGGCTTCCGTGGCGTCACGGATTGCCCAATGGGAGCGTTATAGCAATACTGCGCGGGAGCTAGAGGAATGTGAACGTGCCAACATCTCAATCATTACCCCAGAGTCTCCCCAATGGCCAGTGGGGCTACGAGACCTCAAAGATGCGCCAGTTCTCCTCTATGTATGGGGATCACTCCAAACCACGCCGCATACGAACCTTGCGGTTATTGGGTCACGTAAGACGACAAATTACGGGCGTACGATCACGGAACAGTTTTCCACTCATTTGGCGTATGCAGGGCTGACGATTGTCTCAGGATTGGCTCTCGGAATTGATACGATTGCACACCAGTCTGCTCTACGTGCTCAGCAACCGACTATTGCGGTGTTGGGCTCAGGTTTAGGCTCTCTCTACCCGAGACAAAACATTGAGTTAGCACACGAGATTGCAGGGCAAGGAGCGGTGGTCTCAGAATATCCCTTGCCGACTCCTCCGGACAAAAAGACCTTTCCGCAACGCAATCGGATTGTGGCCGCCTGGGCGCAAGGTACCTTGGTAACCGAGATGCCCAAGCGATCGGGGGCAATGATTACCTCCAATATGGCGATGGGGCTTGGGAGACCCGTCTTTGCGGTGCCGGGACCGATTGACCGTACCAGTTCGGAAGGGTGTCACGACCTTATCAAAAGAGGGGCGACCCTCACTACCGATCCGGAGCAAATATCCCAAGCCTTGCTCCCAGCGCCCGTCGCTCAGCAATTAGACCTTGACCTTGCTGGCGCGCCTCCAGCTCCGACATACCCGTCACTTCCACCAGAGGAGCAGCTCATTCTGTCGCATTTGACGAGCTTGGAGCAATCGGTTGAGGATCTGATGGTCGCGACTGAGCTGCCCATTGCCCAGCTTATGACCTCCTTATTGAGCTTAGAGTTGAAGGATCTTGCCACCCAACATGCAGGTATGAATTATACAACGGCCTGATTTTTTGTATAAAGAGAGAATTTACTTTTAAACATTAAAACGCGTGCTAAATCGGTAGATAAGATCATGGGTAAAACGTTAATCATTGCAGAGAAGCCATCAGTGGCGACTGACCTTTCCAAAGTGCTTGGTAAGAAAGATGTCCTCGGACCTTTTGAGAAAAAAGGAAAAGACCGTAACACCTACTTTGAAAATGATACCACAGTTATTACTTCAGCAGTGGGGCATTTGGTTGAATTAAAGATGCCTACCGCTACTAATGGGAAATCGCTCCCATGGAAGTTTGATGTATTACCTGCGATTCCTAAGAAATTTGAACTCCAACCTATTGAAAGCTCCGAAAGCCGCCTCAAGCTAGTCCTGAAGCTAGCGCGCAGAAAGGATATAGACCTGATCATTAATGCCTGTGATGCGGGCCGTGAAGGGGAATTAATCTTTCAATATATCATTGAGTTAGGGAAAATTACCACTGAGGTGAAGCGCCTATGGATGCAATCCATGACGCCAAATGCGATTATTCAAGCATGGAATGATTTGCGAGAAGGTGCTGATATGAAACACCTCAGGGATGCCGCCAAATGTCGTTCAGAGGCCGATTGGCTTGTCGGGTTAAACTCTACGAGAGCCTTGACGTGTTTCCGCTCTCGTCATGGAGGGTTTAACATCACGGCTGCGGGTCGGGTGCAGACTCCTACGCTTGCTATCTTGGCCAAGCGTGAAAACGAAATTCTCAACTTTGTTTCGAGAGACTATTCTGAGGTTCATGGCACCTTTGGGGTGGACGCAGGAGAATACCTCGGGAAGTGGGTGGATACCACCTTTAAGAAAGACCCTAACGATGCGCATAAGAAAGCAGATCGCATCTGGGATAAGGAGCAGGCCACCAGTGTTGTCAAGCGTTGCCAGGGGCAGAGTGCAACGGTGACGGAAGATAAGAAGCCTTCTAAACAAGCTGCTCCCTTGCTTTATGATTTGACCTCGTTGCAGAAGGAGGCGTCCTCTCGGTTCGGATTTTCGGCTAAGCAGACACTCCAGATTGCGCAGTCTCTCTATGAGCGTTACAAAATGCTCACTTATCCAAGAACGGATTCTAAATACTTACCAGAGGATTACGTTGGGACGGTTTACTCCACCATGGATGAGGTCGCCAACGGGTCGGATACGCTTGGGCGATTTGCTAAGCACGTCTCAAGTAATAAAATGGTCGTAAAGACCAAGAAGGTCTTTGATAACAAAAAAATCAGCGATCACCATGCGATTATCCCAACGGGACGATTCGTGAAGCTTGATGAAGCCGCACAGAAGATCTTTGACCTCGTAACGAAGCGTTTTATTGCGATTTTCTATCCTCCTGCGGAGTACGAAATTACTAAGCGTCTCACCATAGTGGATCATGGTTCTGTGCAAGATACTTTTAAAACAGACGGAAAGGTTCTCACCAAAGCGGGATGGCTCGAAGTTTACGGTCGCAAGGTCGGAGATGCCTCCTCGAAGGACGAGCTAGTCCCTGTGAACGCTGGAGAGTCCTCTCTTGCTCTTGAAGTTGCACGCATTGATAAGGAGACTAAACCTCCTGCCTATTACAATGAATCGACTCTGCTCTCTGCAATGGAAGGAGCTGGAAAGCTCCTTGAAGACGATGAACTCAAAGACGCGATGGCAGGGCGAGGGCTCGGAACCCCCGCGACTCGCGCCTCAATCATTGAAGGGCTCTTACGTCAGAAGTATCTAGCGCGTGATGCCAGAGACATTCATGTCACGCCGTCGGGACTGAATCTCATCGCCTTGATTGACGAGATCGGGATTGAATCTCTCGCCTCCCCCTCGATGACAGGAGATTGGGAATACAAACTGCACCAAATTGAAGACGGAGAACTCGGGAGAGACACCTTTATGAAGGAGGTCTTAGGCTTTACGGAAGATATTGTCATGAAGGCTAAGGGGCATGCGGAAATGTTGCAGAACAAGTCCTATCCAGACCTCGATGCGCCATGTCCTATGTGTCAGAGTCAACCCATGCGCCAGAGTGACTCACATTATGAGTGTCGTGAGATGGATTGTAAATTCCGTGCGAAGAAATTTATTGCAGGTAGACTCCTCGCTCCTGAAGAAGCGACTGAGCTGTTTACTAAGAAGTTCTTAGGTCCGCTCGAAGGCTTTAAATCTCGTTTCAATAAGCCTTTTGATGCTGCTCTTGAGATTGATGAGAAAGGAAAAGTCAACTTTGTCTTCGATCAAGACGAACCAGAAGACGCTAGCGAACTTACCGAAGATCAGAAGGTCGGGGAGGCAAAGTTACCAGAAGGGGAAGTAGTGAAAATCTACGCGACCGAAAAGGCTTACTTTGTACCAGCTCTAGCTGACAAAGATCATAAAAACGGGCTTAGAATCGCGAAGGTCATCTTGCAACAAATGATCAATACAGATCAAGTCATTAAGCTGTTGGAGAAAGGTGAGACAGGAGTCCTCACAGGCTTTATATCTAAGCGCACCAAGCGCCCCTTCTCGGCACAGTTGACAGTAGATCTTAAGAAACACGACATCAAGTTTGTCTTCCCAGAGCGTCCAGCTAAAAAGACAGCCAAGAAGGCAACGAAAAAAGTCGCTAAGAAGGCCGCTAAGAAGTCTTAGTTTTTTGGGGACTGCCCCTCTCTTAATGAAGGCTCCAGTCTCGTAGCCTTACCTTCCCGCCTTACACGGGAGGGGGGCGAGGTTACTGGGATAATATTTGAGTTGAAAAAATCATCGTCGGTGAGCGCTCAATAGAACCGAAGAGAGCTAGACGATACGCGCTAACTCGGGACTCAAAACTCTAATGAACGCTAGAAAATTCAATCGTAAATTGAAGAGTTGCTCTCTGTCGAGGGCAGGACGTCTAAGATATTATGTTACAAAATGAAGTCAACTGAGCGTATACCTTGTCCGAAGTGTGGAGCAATGATACTGCCGACAACGGTTAGTGCTACAGGAGGGGTGTGCATGCCGTGTAAAAACTTAAAGCTAGCTCCTTCTATTACAGGTGAGCACGAAAAGGACCCTATCACGATTTGTTATACTGTGTGCCCACATCGCGGCGGGTTTAGTGAGGTCTACCAGTTGACTTGTAAGGGGAATTCATCTGATCCCGTTCTTCGCTACCAGCATGGAAGCGCTCTACCTGACGAGAACAAACCGCTTCGTGTAGGATTCCATAAGATTTTTTCGAGCTTCGACTTCATTGAGTTGGTAGTTGATGCTATGGACTACCGGGAGATTGTTTCTCACGTCCGTGGGTTAAAGATGCCAACTCTAGCGGAACCTTGTGGAGGGTTTGATGGTACCGATTATGGATTGCAGGTAAAGTGTCTGATGACGAAGATTGAATATCGATGGTGGGTAGATC
>CAYUKP010000072.1:7121-9072 GCA_964445335.1 uncultured Verrucomicrobiales bacterium | reverse complement strand
CCTGAAACCCATAATTATAAGATAAGCGGTTTGCAATCATCGTATTGGCTGCTCCAATCGCGCTAAAGGCATTGGCACTTTCTTCGGTATCTACAGATTGACCGTTAGTGGTAGCTCCAATGAAAACCCCTACATTCGCTCCTTTATACGATGCCTTAGAAAAAGAAGATTGCTCCAATAAATGGTAAACCATCTCCAACAAAACCCTTTGCTGAGGAGCCATTGCATAAGCCTCAAGAGGAGAGATACCAAAAAAGTCTGCATCAAATAAATCTATCTGATCCAGGAATCCTCCTCGCAAAATGATTTTATTCACAGTATCAGAATAACAACCTAATCTCTCCTCTGTCATATTGGAGATGCAATCCTTGCCCTTAATAAGGTTTTCCCAAAACTCATCCAAATCACGAGCTTTCGGAAACCTGCCCACCATACTCACAACCGCTATAGACTCTCCTAAATTCTCACGAATAGAGGAATGTTCCTCTCCCTGCTCTAAGAATAAAGTTAACTCATTTATATTTGTATAGTCATACAATAACGTTGGTGATAAATCCCTTTGTAAATGATCGGAAAGCCTCCCTATGAGCTGAACTCCTTCTATGGAGGAAACCCCTAAAGAGGCAAAGGCTCGATCATAAGAGATACTTTCGCGAGATATCCCAAGATGCTGTGCTATTGTGGAGCTAATCCATTCACGCAATTCCCCCTCCTGTGCCATATCAGAAGTCTCAGAACATTCATAGTTTTCTGAGGCTCTAAAGGAAGCTCTATCTAAAACTTTCAATAAACTATCCGCATCGTAGAGCCGTTTCATCTCTCCACGTCGCAGCTTACCACTGGTAGTTTTTAGTACCCCACCAGGCTTCATTAAGATCACTTCGGACACTGGTATTTGGTAAATTTCTGAAAGAGCTTGACTCGCTACAGTCAAAATATCTTTAGCTTGCAATTCTGAAATGCGAGTACGCTTGACCTCCTGTATCAACACGAGAGTTGGCCTGCTGTCCTTATCATTGCATACGACAACCCCGCCACCAAAGACCAGCCCATCATGCGACTCTTGTATGCTCTTTTCTAAATCTTGCGGAAAGTAGTTCTTCCCATTAAAGATAAACATCTCTTTAATCCTACCACTAACATACAACTCGTCCTGATAGATCAACCCCATATCCCCCGTTTTCATGTAAGGGCATTCTGACTTGTCTCCTTCCAGGGTCGTGTAAAAAGAATTAAGCAAAATTTCTTTCCCCCAATACCCTTGGCTCACATGGTCACCCTTTACCCAAATTTCACCTTCTTCACCTTCTTTACACTCCTCTAGTGTAGAGGGCGAAACAATAGCGACACCATCTGAATCGAGCACAGTACCACTGCTCACTAGGCCTAACCGATGAGATAGATGAGGTGGTTGATAACACGTAATCTCTCTCTTCCCTTTCTGTGAAGGCATAAGACCACTCACGATCAAAGTAGCCTCAGCCATCCCATAACAGGTCAAAAACGCAGACTCCTGAAATCCCGCAAGACTAAACCGCTCAGCAAACCGCTGCAGGCTTTCATATCTAATTGGTTCGGCACCATTGCTAGCCACTGTCCACGAACTCAAATCCAACCCATCAATATTCTCTATCGATTGAGTACATAAGTCATAAGAAAAATTGGGACCTCCACTAATAGATGCTTTATATTTAGAAATCGCTTGCAACCATCTCAGAGGCTTCTGCACAAAAGCTACCTCTGACATTAAATATATGGAACACGCATCAATAAAGGGTTGAATGATATTACCTATGAGTCCCATATCATGATAAAAAGGTAGCCACCCTACAGCCACAGTTTCAGAACTTGAACGAAAGGCCTTACGAATGAGGTCTGCATTATGTAATAAGTTTTTATGCGTAATAACCACCCCCTTGGGTTGACCTGTTGAACCAGAAGTATATTGTAT
>CAYUKP010000072.1:0-7111 GCA_964445335.1 uncultured Verrucomicrobiales bacterium | reverse complement strand
CAACTCGGAAATCCTTTGAGAACTAAAGCTTTCAGGAACAGACAGAATCGAGGGAAAACACACCTCTTTCCATGTTTCCGCCCTATTAACAAACAGAGGAGGAGCCAATACCAACGAAGGTGCGCAGTCCTCTAAAATCCCCCTGATACGCCCCAAACGCCTTTTACTGATTGTCATAGAGCAAGGCACCGCTATGACACCCGCGAATAAACAGCCGAAAAACGCCACAATAAACTCTAACCCATTAGGGTAAAGAATGAGAACTCGATCTCCAGGTTTAGTTCTATCGAGAATAAGCCCTGCCATCGCTGTAGCGCGATGGTGAAGCTCCTCATAATTCAGGGTTCCGTCCTCTAGTTCTCCATCTTTAAGAAATGTATATATGGGTTTTTGTACCCCCTTCTCAAAATACTTTTCGAAACAATCTAATAGTGTATTCATTATAATTTTTTCGCCCCTCTCAGACATGAAATTTCTCTAATCACTGCACGGAGAATGCTCTTTTCTCACAATATCGACCTCTGCCAACTATTGTAATGACAGGCTTCATTCTAGTAACATTGCTTAAGCTTTGATGATTTGTTTATAGAAGTTTACCTGAGCTTTCTACCTACTTTACCCAAGTCTATCACAATACCGTCAGGCTTCACCTCCCCATGTGTTATCATAATCTTTGTAGCATTAGGGAAGCTTGTTGCCAAAACATTCTCTACTACGTCTCGACTTTTATTATCTAACGCGGAAGTCGGTTCATCCATCAAAATGAGAGTAGGTTTTCTCAACAACAATCTTGCGATACAAAGCCTCTGCCTTTGCCCTCCAGATAAACTTTTACCATACTCAGTAATTATTGTATCCAGCCCTTCCTGAGAGGAAAAGTCATCCCATAAGAGAACATCCTTCAACACTGAAATAAGCCGATCGTCTGAAACATTCTCACCCCCACCGTCATTTAAAACAAATCGTAAGGTTCCTGAGATCAAAGAGCAATCCTGATCTACATTACCAATCATCGCACGCCAACTCTCTAAATTGTATTGAGAGATTGGAACTCCATCCCAGAAAATCCCCTCAGAATAATAGAGCCTGTTAAGTAAGGCAAAGAGTGTAGACTTCCCTTGTCCAGACTCCCCCTTCAGAATAACATGTGCTCCTTGCGGAATCTTTAAATAATCTATCTCTATCCCAACCTTGGAGTCATAAGAAAATGTTAAATCTCGCACTTCTAAACAAGCTGGCTTTACAATAACTCTACCTGATGAGTAATCCTCAGAAGGTGATTCTAGTAGAGATTTCATCCTTTTAGCGGAAGCTGACGCACTCCCCGCATCTGCCAAAAAGTTCACAAGATTTCCAATAGGTTGAACCAACGTACAAAGATAGAGTAAAAACGCCACAAGGGTACCAAAACTTAGAGTCCCCGCACTAATTTTAGCCGTAGCCAAGCAGAGCACTACCACAATTGCTATCGCTATTAAAACACTCGTAAAAGGCTCTAGAAACGAAATTAAAAGGAGTATTCTTTTTTCTTTCATTTCAACCCCCTTCAGCTTTCTCAATATTCGCTTTTGGATATTTCGCTCTAATGAGAAGAGTTTAACAACTTTAATTTGACTCAAAATCTCAGTAACTTCCCCCACTAATGAGGAATTTGCCTGAATCAAAGATTCTTCGGCCTCGGCTATCTTTCGACTAAAGAAGAAGCTAAATAAATAGATAAGCAAAACTATTCCTGCAAGACATGAGGTAAGCTCAGCATCTAATAAGGCCAACTGAACTATACTGAATGCCATGACGAGAATTGCAGCTAAGAGCTCTGCAGATGAATTTACAATAAACTCAGCAATTCGTTTCGTATCCTTTAACAGCTTATCAGTGTATGCTCCTGAGCGCCCCCTTTCGAGTTCCTGCACCTGCTGTCTCGTAAAATGAGAGAATAACTTGTCTCGTAAAATAGTTATGTATCTCTGTGTTTGAAACCCAAAGTATACAATAGATGCACTCTCAAAGAGAGCGTTTACAAATAATAAGCTAATAAGAATGGCTATAGAATTCCACTGAATAGCTTGGCTAAGCGAAAGTCCATCAATGACTTCTCTTGTGATAATAGGCTGAAAAAACGCCGTAATAACTTCACAGAAGATCAGGAAAAAACCAATAACAAAAAACCGAACATGTTTCAACGGAGACCCTTCTTCTATGAAAAATTGACGTAAAGGCTCATACATCTGAAACCTATCCGCTAAACAAACCTTTCTTATTTTCTTTAAAATCTTCATGCTATATTATGACTCAAACCCAGAGATACTCACATGACCTTTACTCTATCATAAAAGAAACCCACTCATCTGATATTTCACCACTTGATAATATTCTTAAAACTATAGCTTCTCCCTAACGGCAATTAAATCCAATAGATTAACGGTCTCCCCTTAATCTATTAAAAATCTTATGCCACTCTAAGAACTAAACAAGACAAAGAAGCCCCTCCTTTGTAATACTCAGTTAAGTCAAAATACTCAACGTCCATGCCGTATTTCCTACAAATTAAGTCCAGCTTTTGCTGCTTTAATTTTCCATTTTTTATGGCAACAGGACATTCACGACTATTTGTACGATCGTAAGAGTAATCAGCAAAAATTTTATCACCTACGACTAGAGAACCAGTAATTCCTGCGCATGCTTCATCATAGGTCACTGGAACAATTTCTGTCTGAGCTTCAATCGCGCGTAACTCCTGTGCCGAAAAGGCATCTGTAGCAACTAACGTAAGCCCTTCCTTTAGAGGAAGAATAGCACAGTCTAAGTGATAAAGGCGTTCATCCTTCATCTCAACTTTAATAATATTTAGGCCAAACTGCTCTTCAAACCACTCATACGCCTCTCTACAAGAGCGCAGGCCATACCCTCCTACATAATGAGTAGAGGAAATCTTTTTCAAGTCGGCTTCCCCCTCAAAGAAATAAGGGCATTGGATGACCTTCACCCCTCTTTGCTTGAAGTATTCAATCGCTAACAGCTCTTCTCCCACTCGGTTGGGTGCAAAAAACTTTGGCGCAACAAAGACTGAGTCCCCTTTGTCTCTTATAACAATTCCGTTGTTTGCTATAAACACAAGATCTTGAAGCTTACAAGCTTCTGAATGAGGCAATAAATTCACAATCCCTTCTCTTGTAAGAGATCGATATAACTTGTGTAACTCACGCATAGCCTTTTCTCTATTCACAATGATTTCTGTATCATTGTAATCTTGCATCCATATGTTATTTTTAACGTTCGTGTCATAAGCCAATGGGAGACACAAAAGGAATTCATGAGGAGGGTTCATCTTTCTCTATAAATTATTCAGCCAGCAAGTGACTTAATGTAGACTGCAAAATAATATAACGAGGATTAATCTTCTCATTAATCGAAGGTAAAAAGAACCAATTCAGGGAAAATGAGGTAGAAAGAGACCTGACGCAATGTCTCCACTGTAGTGGCACATACAAGATATCTCCAGCTTCCACAATCGCTTGTAGTGGATTAATCTCCTTCAGTTGAGGAAACTGCTCATAATCAGGAGTCTCTAAATTCGCACGATACCCATGCAACTGTAAAATAATCTCACAGAGTGCATACAAGTGCTTATCTTCTAGCACATCTCGCAATCTTTGGTGGAACTCTTCTGTTGTCGGGGGACGCTTAAGCTCCGATTGGAGTTTCTTAAGGATTTTTCTCAGGTGCTTTTCAAACCTAGGGAAATGCTCTTTGGCCATTGCACTCTGCCCTAACTCCTTAAGAGTGTATCGGTGAGGAACCATAGCCACCGACTCATCAGGGCTTACCAAAATAAAGCGCTTACTCCCCTTCACCTGAGCAAAGATATTATGCTCCATGTCCCAGTGAGTATGTGAATATGTATTCTTAGGCCCAAACCATCCTACTGGATTACGCATTTCGTTTTCCGGAATAAATGGGGCAATGACGCTTTTCGCGACAGTCTGCACATAAGGAGGAACCATGATGTCCTTTCTAAGTGCTGGAATCTCAGGTAAAATCGTAGATTGCCTTGCGTAGTGAATTTCATTAGCCTTAGACTCATCCTTCAGTGCTCTAAAGTAATTAGAAACCTTGTCTAATTCAGGTTCTTCGCCGTCATAATCATCAATATTGCGATCATCACGCTCCCGTATCTCTAACTGGTAATCTCCAACCGTTTCAATCAAATAGTCTATATCCCATTTTTTATATGCGGGCCAATCTTTTATCCCACCTTTGATCAATACTGGAGTATGCGTATCAAAATACTTATTCTTAAATGTTTCTAAGTCACAACCATTCTCTTCAACTGTGACGTGGTTATAATTCAATTCACTCATATTACATCTTATCTAAATAGTTAATATTCATTACCATACAGGAGAGCATAGCCCCACCCTTCATAAATTCATAAAGATCAAAATATTCGACCTTCATCCCAAGATCTTTAGCAATCTTATTGAGAGCCTTTTGCTTTTTTATTTCATCCTCTTTATATTTTTTAATTTCATTGGGGCATTTAATATCTGCAGAAACTCCTGTAAGAATGGTATTCTTCACTACCACTGAATTTGCTAACCCAGCATAAGCGAGGTCAAATGTGATCGGAATCACCTCCGCGTACTTTTCAATTTCCGCGATCTCTTCTTTTTCATAGACATCAGTAGCAACAATAACTTTGTCTTTTTTAACTGGAAAGATACTACAATCCAAGTGGTAGAGCTCTTCATGCTTCATCTTTACTTTAATAATCTTCAAGCCATATTTTTCTTCTAGCCACTCATATGTCTTAATATCAGACCTCAATCCATAACCACCAATGTAGATATTATCTCTTAAATATTTCAAATCGGCTTCCCCTTCAAAGTGATACGGAGCCTCATCAATATCATACCCCATCTGCTCAAAAAACGGAATACTTACCTTCTCTTCTCCGATTCTATTTTCCGCCTTAAACTTCGGAGCAATGAATACAGGGGGATCAAATTGAGGGAGGACAATTCCATTGTTAGCAACAAATACTAAATCCTGCAATTCACAGTCCTTAGGTGTAGGTAAAAGGTAAACAAACCCATGCTCGCTTAAACAAGAGTATATATCATACATCTCTTCATAAGCGTATTGCTTGTTGACGACGATTTCCTCATCGGAATACTCCATCATCGAGAAGTTATTACGCACTTTCGTGTCAAAAGACTCGGGCACGTTCATTAAAAAAGTCGGAAGTGTTTTATTCATATTCTTAATATCCTAATATTTTCATTATTTGTTGAGGTGATTGCTCCTCAGAAAAAAGTTCTATCTTAATTTGACCTCTCTCATTTTTTTTCAATATGACGTGCCTAGGGTTTGGGAGCATACAAAGATGTAGCCCCGTGTAACCAGAAACATCATCTTGATATGAACCTGTATTAAAAAAACCTACATGTAATGTCTCGCCGGCGTTAATTTCAGGAAACGTCATATTATGATGGGGTTCTGAATGGTCATCTGAATCACACGTCAATCCAGAGAGTTCAGCCGTTACTTGCTTGTTCTGTATTAAGTTGAGAGGAAAGGCCTTAATAGCTACCCCTGCGGAACTCGCAATTCCTATATCGGGCATCAAATTAATAACCGAAAAATCTACAATATAACTAAGGCTCTTTTTTGTCCTAGCCTTTGTCTGTGTCACCGTCCCGAGAACACCTGAACTTTCTGCCACCGTGTAATGGCCAAACTCCGTAAAGATATTTGGCACTTCTGTAGATCTGCTCTGACAAACCTTTTTTACAACACCGACAATCTTAGCAATTGTTTCACGTGTTTTCCCTGGTTTTTTCTTATCTAGATTTGAACCGATGCCTCCCCCGATATTTAAGTGCTTTAAATGAGGACAATGCAACTTCAGGTCGCAATACAACTCAACAATTCTTGTAATCTCTTGGATGAATCTAGGTTTTAGACTCATTCCGTAGCTCACGCTAAAGTGCAACATACACAAGTCGCCTTTCTTAATACCATGATTAGCTGAAAAAAAAGCACGTAACTCCTCCGCACGCTCTCCAAATCTCGAAAAAGCCTTTACCTTTTTCTTTATCTTTCCTCCCTGAACCTTATCTATAGTCGACACCCTTACTCCATACTTATAAGGCATCTCTACATTTTCCTCATAATAGGCAGCCTCTTTGAGCGAATCAAGTACGGGGATACAGTTTTCAAACCCCTTGTTTACATAGCTCGCAATAAATTTAAGATATTCTTCCCCTTTAATACCATTACAAACAATCGTGCGATCAGGCCCTATTTTACCACTCTTCACATATTCATCAATCAAGTAAAAATCATAGGCTGAAGACGTCTCAATACTCACATCATTTTTGAGCACTTCATCTAAAACATACTTAAAATGGGATGACTTCGTGCAATAGGTGTAATAATATTTTGCATCGTAATGACATTTTTGAAAAACCTCTTCAAAGTGTCCTTGCATGACCTGAATCTTATAAGAAATGACATGCGGCATACTAAACTTTAAAGGACTTCCAAACTCTTTTAGTAAATTACAAAGATTCACTTCATAGAAAGTTAGCTCGTCGCCCTCGACTCTCATTCCTTTTTCAAAGGAATAACCACCAATACCTTCAGTCTGAAAATCATTTAAAAACATAAATTGAGTCAATAAAACGTCTTGTATATAAATTAAATTTTAATGTCAAAATAAATATATAATATCACAAAACGATTAAAACCATATCAAAATAACACGAAAAAACTCATTATTTTTCTACGCTGAGCTTTGTCGAGACAGATAACCTCTTTACAAATTCGGCCATCTTCCCCCCTCACTCGCCACCTTCACCCATACCCACCTTAGAGTGCTGCGAGTTGTCTTGGGGGCGCACATCATCTAGGCCGTCCGCTAATTCAACCCGAGAACTCACCATAATATCGCCCTGATCTACAGAAGCTGATAGAGGTAGGGTGAATTGATAACTCTCTTTAGGTTCGATTATTGGGAGTGAGACTTCATAGGACTCTCCTTGTGCGGTGACATGTAGAAGCGCTTGAGTCAGGTTTTCCGTTCCTGGGTTGTCAACAATAACGTGTA
>CAYUKP010000071.1:0-9099 GCA_964445335.1 uncultured Verrucomicrobiales bacterium | reverse complement strand
CTAGATAGATTGAGATGAGTCATTTTCGATACTTTTGATAAGTTGTGGAATGATTTGAGTTTTAATTGTCCAACGAAAGACGAAAAACGAAACGATTGTTCCACAAATGGCTCCTGTAATAGTAGTGACAGTTACAATTGTTTCGACATCTACACCGAACATACCCAAAATTGCACCTAAAATTGCACCTTGAACGCCACCGATAAGGCATCCCGCAATAACTGATATCAAATTATAAATGATAAAGGGCTTGAGGTATTTAAGTTCAAAATTTGAATTAGTAATTACAGTTTTGTCGAGCATTAGAATACACCCTACTAGATAAAGTATTTATATTAAACTAAATAGGTCGAAAATGATTTTATTGTCGCGACTTACGAGAGGCTGGTCGGTTTATCTTGATTGTCGTAACGATTCACTCGTTGAGGCTTTAGATGCTTCTGGGTATACGATTCGTCTTTAAGTGTTTTTGGGTTTGTTTGTAATATTTAGTTTTTTATTGCTATTGAGTTAATTTTTAATTAACAGTTTTGAACTAATGAGTAAAAATAGTAGAATTTTATTACAAGTATTAGGTGCTGCAATGGTGATGCTGTTTGGAGTAGCTGAGTGTGCTGAAACTGACAAACAACCTAAGGAGTTGTATCTTATTGCGAAAGTTTTAGATCGTCACCTTCCTATGCAAGTTGATCAGAATACTATATGGTCTGAATGCGCCTCTACAGCAAATAATACACTTTCATATACGTATAAATTACGCGGAGTCGATATAGAGAACATGGACAGGATTAAGCTAATTAGCCACTTGAAAGCAAAAGCGTCTGTAAATTATAGGCTAAACCCTACTATGGAGAGACTGCGTGAACTCAAAGCTAATCTTAAATATGTTTACCAAAACGAAGACGGGAAGCATTTATTTGACTATGTAATTTTGTATTCTGACATCGCAAATAGGTAGAGCCGCGAAAGGTAGAGTATTCAGCGATCCAACAACGAATATCTCCCCAAGAAAATATTTTACCAACCCCAGACGACTGGGTCATATTTACCAATCCCCTTCACAACCGTGGTCGGCAGAAATGTCGCATCAGGGTTTTTATAGAAATTAGGATTTAGCGTAACCCTAACTTTTCGATGATCTATTCTCCGAGTGTTTTGCACTGCAATGAGCACGTCAATAGTTGTAGATCTGTTGTTTTGCGTATCGAATTCTAAAACGCTTGGCATGAGACATCTGGCGAGTACTTTCCCTTGATTTCTCTCACTTTGCATTGGTTCAAATGATGCGTAAGATCTTCGGGATAAGCGTTTGCTCTGGAGGCTTTGTTCCGTACAAATCGATAGCGTAGAAGCCCCTAACTTCTGATGAACCCCTTCGATCCCCTGTGCTTCCACCCTCCATCTAAGGAGTGGACTCATCTGCTCGGATCTCCTGCCCTTTATTCCTTGAAGTTCTCTTTCTACAGGACTCACTAGGATTCTAATTTGTGCTCCATTAATCTCTATCGGAACGCTTGTCAGATCCTGAGTAGGAGCCTTGTAATCCCGCATTTTAAGATAAACACTCATACACCCTGTCATGCCAATAGAAAGCAGAGCGAGCACAATCCCACGAATATTCATAGAATGATTCTACCCTACTACAAAACCTGTTTCAAATGAACTTGCTCGCACATCCATAAGGGGGCAAAGAATTGAGATTAGCGGTGCGCTTATGAGAGACTTTTACCTCCCCATTAAAATAAAAACCCCTTCTGCCATAGGGGAAGAAGGGGGTGATAAAGAAGGTATTATGAGCCGTTCTTAGTCTCTGTTCATCAAGATACTGAGGATATACCAGAAGAGAGTGGCAAGACTGGCAAAGAGTCCAATGGCAGCGGCGACGTATTGGTCTTCGCTGTATTCGTGGATGATGTTGCTGGTGCTGTAGAGGATCGATCCCGCGGTGAGGAGGATCATGGCGCCTGAGAACCAGATGCCAAGGTTGAACCCGAAGAGCATAGATGCACCAATCAAGGCGAGAGCTACGATGAATCCAACTTTGATCATGCCACCAAGGAAGCTGAAGTCCTTCTTAGTTGTGAAGGCGATCACGGTGAGAGCCATGAAGAGTCCTCCCGTGGCAATAGCTGCTTGTGCAATGGCGTTGTTGGCCTTGAGGCTGGCCATAAAGAGGAGGGGGAGAATGACGATGGATTCTCCGACTACAAAGAGGCTGAGTCCTGCGTATTGAGAAGCCTTGCTACTCGAAGCATCGGCGAGTCTCTGAGCAATGAAGGACACGCCCATGAAGCCTCCTAATACGACAAACCACATATAGGAGCTCTTACTAAGAAACTGCAACATGGCTGGCCCGAGGTTGGTGAAGTTGATGAGGAAGAATTCAACAAGCGCAAATCCTAAAACGGCTCCCGCAAGGTGCAGGTAGGTGTTTTTGATGAATTTAGAGCGTGCCTCTTGGCTTGCTTGCGCTACGACGTATGGGGAGTGATGATAATGTTCCATGCTTCCAAATATTAAAGTAGAATGTGAGAGTTTACAACCAGAATCAAACAAGAGCGTCGTTCTATATGAGAGCGGAGCCAACAGTGAGGGATAGGAGATCTTTTGGGGGTGGGTATTCTCTCTTAGAGGTTCTGCTTGTGATAACAGTGGGGATGATCTTTTGTGGTATGGGAGTCGTCGGGTCTCGCGGGTTGAGTGGGCCGAATCGTTTGGTGCAATCTGCGAATCAGGTATTGTCTCTGGTGGAGCATGTGAGGGCTGAGGCCATTGTGGCGGGGCAACCTAGAGCGCTTATTCTGCGTATGGATGGAGAAGAGCCTCAAAGGTTATGGAGTATAGGGCAGATTCAAAATGGGGCGGTTCAGGTCATGGGACGCTGGCAGGAGCTACCGGAGTCGGTGATGGTAGAGACGGCCTTCTCTACTGCTAGGTATCCTAATGCCTTGGCGCCAGAGGAAGGGGTGATTCGTGAGGGAGTGCTTGCGACAGGAGAGGTGGTGCGTTCTCTAGTATTTGATGCGTATGGAGCATTGGGAGCTTCGGAAGGCTCGCTGGAGGATATGGTGCCTTACCTCAACACGGATGTAGAGGAGTCTCAAGGGTGTTATCTTTATCTAAGACGGGCGAAGCGCGATCCTATGGGAGCCTGGAGTCCTGTGTTGAGCGAGGAAGCTGGGTTGGCAGAAGCTCGCTTGCTTTACATTAGTCCTCTGACGGGGAAGGTGTCACACATATCATACAGATGAGGGTTTGGAAGAGCAGAGGGTTCACCCTGTTAGAAGTTTTGTTTTCCTTGGTAGTGATCACGATGATCTTGCCATTGACCTTTGCGGCGTTGTCCTTGGGGTTGGGAGGGAAGCAACGGGTGAGAACAGAGAGTCGTGCCACGGAGATCGCGCAGAGGTTGTTTCTGCAAATTCCAATGGCTTGGAGCGAGAGCACAAGTGAGATGTTTCCCGCATCCGACCCTTTAGTATTTCCGGAGTTGGGATCGTTGGAAAGCGGGGGTGTCCTTCTGACAGCTAAAGGGGAATTGTATCGTGAAGAAGAGACGGAATCGCAGGGGTGGTTGGTAGAGACTCCTGATGAGGTGCAGACATTAACGAATGGGTATGTGGTGCGGGTGTTTCGCAGTGCGCTTGCGGCAGAAACAGAGAGTGCTTTACAAAAGATAACCTTAGAGGTGCAATATCCTTCAGGAATGATTGCTGAAAGGCGACAACAGTACCGCTATGCGAGGGTGTTTAGGAACAAATGAACGATGAGAAGCACAACCTAGCTGGGATGACTCTAGTAGAGTTGATGGTCTCGATGGTGATCGGGATGATTGTGCTGATGGCGCTTTTTGGTGTCTTTAGGCTCGGTGCTGAGTCCTACCAAGCAACGGTTGCTCAGACGCAGGAGTCGATGAATGCCCAAGACTCGCTACGGATGATTCGTCAAGATTGGGCGCGTAGATCTGCGAGATTGCCCCTCAGTCTCGGTGTCGGAGCGCGAGATCAAGGTTGGGATTTGGTGACGGGTTCTATTCGAGAATGGTCGATCGATTCCAGAGGGTATGGAGTGGATTACGAGAAAGAGTCTGACAAGTCGTGGCCAAGTGATCGGCTGGGGTTTTACCTTGTCCTATCTGATGAGTTATCACAGCTCTATGGAGGTAAAAATATCGCACATGTTTGGTATTTCACCGCGATGGCTCATTGCGATGCGCCTGAGGTTTTGGTGTCCGCATCAGATGCTCTGGAGGGAAGAGGGTTTGTGAGGAACCTTTACCGTTATTATACTCCGCCAGACCTCGTCTTTGATTTGCTAAATCAAGGTCAGGTGTCGGATCTCGAAATTATCCCAAGAGGACCTGGTGAGAACGGGGTATTGAGTTTAGTGGGGTGTGGAGTGGCTCAATTTACAGTCGCTCTGACTGCGCAGTATATCGTGGAGGGAGGGAGTCAAGTTGTTGAAGGTTTGGGCGATTTTTTGAGTAATGCTGTGGATTCAAAGTTTGTGATGGGGACGGGAGGGTTGCATGAAGTCTTATCTCAAACGCCTTCAGAAACGGTGGAGGGAGTAGTGCCTGAGATGATAGAGGTGAATGTGTCCGTCATACCTCGGAGGTTTATCAAGACCTTGCGGTTCGATGATTGGGATACGATCGTAGGAACAGAGTCCTTGGGGAGAGAAGGGGTGAACTTGTCAGCGTATCGTGCGCTCTATGCATGCAAAAATTAAGGAGGTACAATTGGTGAGAAAAGGGGCAAATACTTCGGGTTTTACCCTGCCATTGGTGATGATTTCTCTCGCGGCCTTATTGGTGCTGATGACGGGAGCGTTGATGGTGTCTCGTAATACCCAAAAGGCAATAAGTGCACAGACCATGGCGTATCGATTAGAATTAGCGCTGGAGTCCGCTCAAGACGACGCGGTATCTCTTCTGGTCAATGCAACGAATCGTGACTCCTTTATTACACATCAGCACCAAGACGCGCAGGGTGATCCGGCATATTATTTGGTATCATGGTTTGAAGGAGACGACTGGTGGCATCAACCGCTCTACAGTGGAGCAGCTCTCCAAAGTGTAGGGCATGCGGGTAGGCTCGACCGTTACGTGTCTCATACGGATGTTGCCCATGAAGGAGCTATGATGGAGATGCAGAACCTTAAGTTTAGTGATTCGGACGAGGAGTCACGGTTGACTCGTGAAGTGCCTGCTATCACATTGCAGGATGCCGTGACTTATGGGTATTGGATCGAGGATTTAGGGGGGAGATTAGATTACGAGGTGATGAGTTATGACGGAGGAGTAGCAAATCATTCCTATGAATCCTCTATTACTGATCCTGAAGGCCATCAGCTTTTGACCGTTCAAGAAGACCTCGCACGAAGGGAGATGCACATGGTTGGGCAACAATATATCGGAGCAAATGTTCTAAGTGATGACGAGGAGGGAACGGGAGAATACCCTATGGACTTCACTCGTCCCCTAGAGGCTCGCTTACCCAATCCTGAAAGTCCAAGCCAAGTGGCACCTCCCGAGCATATCTTTGCCGAGTTGCGAGAGAAGCAAGTGGTGCCTTATGCGCTTAATCCTAGCATAGTGGCTTCTGAAGTCCGAGAGGGATACGAGAAGGTTGGCAGGTATCTCAATGTGAGAAGATCAGAATCTCTAGAATTAGATTTGATCCCTCATGGGCATGACTACCCATTAGCGGGTCAGGAGGTGAAGGCGAATTTGAATGCGTGGATTCGGAGAGCGGAGACGGCTCCACATCAAGTGGTGAATGAACTTTCGGAATGGATGAAGCAGGTGCCAGGGTTTAAAGATTCGTCCAGTGAATACCAAGCCGTGGGAATGACTGGTGCGGGGGTGAGTCATACCAGATATGGAGGATTGAGACAGTCAGAGTCTTACACCAAAACTCTAGCAGCTAATATTATTGATTATGCAGACCTCAATTCGGACTCCACGACGATACGCCCGCTCATCGAAAATACAGATACAGGAGTCGTGCAGGATACTAGTGCACAACACTATCGAGGGATTGATGCGATGCCTTTGCTCTCCGAGGTGGCTCGGAGATATGAGCTAATTGCCAATTTAGGAGAAAACGCTAATGGACGCTTTTCTAGTGTCGTGGAGGTGCGGACGTTTATTGAATTATGGAATCCCACGAATCTGCCGATACAAGGGTATGTGAAATATACCTTCCATCCGCATTGGACACACAGCATTGATCTAGATGGTGATGGGAGGCGAGATGCTAAGTCTCTCGCTCAATCCTTTCCCGAAGAGGAGCTTTACTATTGGGGCGGGTTACTGGCCTTACAGCCTAATGAATACAAGGTCATTGAGGTAACGAATGATCGTGATGGAGACTTCCTCGGGGAAGAGGCGAATGACGGCGGAAGTTCGGTTTACGAAGTAGAAACAACGGTGCAAATGGGGTATTTGAAACGAGCAAGCTCCCAATGGAGGAATGAGTGTTCCTTGTATTGGATGGCTTCGGAGGGCGAGCCTCCTCTGGCGAGTGGCTTTGTCCCGATTTGTGGATTTCATACACCCTTTGATATTAAGAGGGGAACGATTTGGGCGTCGGGAAATGCGGCGAACTATTCTGCCATAGCGGCGCCCCTACGCAATGGCACGCATGTCATGACTGGAGACCTACGCAATACGATTTATACTAGCCTACCGACGAGTGCAACCCTCGGGCATACGGCGCATAGTTTTGCGACGACTGCGACTTTTGGAGGCGCAAATGTTATTCAAAGGTCATCTGCTGATTGGATGCAAAACCCTGAGGCGAAGTTTCCCGATGGAGCATACAATCCGACAATCTTTGGAAGGGCGCCTAGCGGTAGTGGTGCATATTCAACCCTCTTACCAGGTGAGCATGGATATGTCACTGAAGCGCAAGAACTCGATACGCAGACACCAGCACAACCTTACACAACGCAGACCGCTGAAGATCAGAAGCGGTATCTTCAACATATTTCTAATCAAGGAGCTTATATCAGTTTGGGTGAATTAGGGGATATTTATGATCCAGCTCAGTGGCGAGGATTGAAGCGTCAAACGACTCATGCTGGGCAGTTGAGTTTGAATGAGGAAACTTTAGACCCTGTTTATTCGATTACGAGAACGCCTACGTATTCAGATTATGGCCAAGATGAGGCCAGAGAAGAACTCGACAACTTTGGAGGAGGCGCGACCTTGGCCATTGGGAGCCCTGAGTTTAATGCCTATGATCCTGACGTCGATAACGAACGCGTTGGATATGAAGCGGCTCGCCTGTTAGATCTCTTACGGGTGCGTGAGTCCTCCTTTCGATCCTCCAAGGCTCGAATTAATCTCAATACGGCACCCAAAAGAGTTATTGAAAGCCTATTCGCAGGGTTTACTCACGATGATGATCTCGTGTGTCATGGCGGAGAAGGCTTTACTCGACAACCTAAAGCTTTGGGAAAGGATGCGGTGGCGAGTGGATGGAGTCGAGGCATTGTAGAGCACCGAGGTCGACAACCTTACCTTTCACTGTCAGACATAGCCTTGACCAAAGCCTCTTTACAAGTGGGGGCTGAATTGTATGAGATGTATTTGTTTGGGGAAAAGGCGATGTATGAAGCCAACGCCTCAGATGCGAACCTCGACCTGACCTCATTTGTCTGGAATGATCGAGGGCGAGAAGAATGCTTTCGGCGAATGAATGAACTCTTTACCACAAAATCTCGTTCGTATCGTTTGCACCTTCAGGCGGAGTATGAAACAAATGGAGAGGTTCGACGGATTCAGAGAAAAGTAGACCTTACTCTTCTTCCTCACCGCAGAGTTGATCTGAGAGTTGAGTCCGAGAAGTCCCCCCATATTTTATATCACTGACGACCGATGCGATGTTTACTACTTATACTATGGGGACTTTTAGCGGAGACGCTCCCTCTTCTTGCGATTTCACCTCAGGCTGGATATGTCAGAGTCTATAATTGCCTAAGCAATGGAGTCACGATGACTCCCTTTCTCGATGGTAAACCGCTCACACAACGTCCGATTGAGCCTGCGGGTTCGAGGTCTGGGATGTATTTCGCTGCCGGAAAGCACCGACTGAGAGTTGAATTGTCAGAAGGGCGCGTGCGCTCTATAGTCGTAAAAGTCCCTTCGAAAGGCCAATTGACGATTGTGTGTTTTCACACCCTCAACTCTCAAACCCAAACCTTACAAACGCGGTTATTCTCCTTATCAGATAAGACCGAGCCAGTGGAGAAAGGGTATCAACCCTTACGTGTCAAATCCCTTAGTCGAAGAGAAGTGAAGATAGATTTAGGATTTGAACAACTGTTCATTGATCCCATGGGCGACAGCTTTTCTTATAAATGGAGAGGGCAGGCGCTTTCGCCTACGTATGAAGGGTGTGTCATTGGGAATCTAGTGTCTCAAGGTGAAGGCGGGCATACAATCTTGCTGTGGGACGGGATCGGGGAGAAACTCATGGCTGTTATGATAGACCATATCGAGCCTACTTTACCTAAAGGGTTACGTAAGGACTTAACCTTTGGGCCGAGTCGCAAAGAGTTACCTTATTTGAAAAAGATGAACTGAAGAGAGTTCTTCATTTATTGTACTGTTACGTTTTTCTTGTAAAAGTAAGGTATTCTTTTCACTTTTTTTGAATAAATATGTATTTTTTACCATGTTTTTTCAAATTGAAAAAATCAAGATTTTGTGTAACTTGTTTATATGAAGTGAGTTGTGAATTTTTAAAGATCTTTGGCAAGGTGTTAGCTGATATACACATAAATAATTGCAGATCATGAAAATAAACAAAACCTTAACCCTTTGCTCTATCCTTGCTCAAGCTAGCTTTGCGGCAGCTACTCCAGTTGATGTATATATTCTTTCTGGTCAATCCAACATGTCTGGTAGAGTAACTTCAGGTTTTGTGGCAAATAGCTCCATCGATAATGATGTGTTGTATTACTATACGACGGATGGCCCTGCATCAAATGATGTGACAACAAACGGAAGCTATACCAACCTTGGCACGTTAGCTACAGGTTACTATGGGCCAGAGATTAGCTTTGCGAGAACATTGCACCCAGAATCAG
>CAYUKP010000070.1:4068-9272 GCA_964445335.1 uncultured Verrucomicrobiales bacterium | reverse complement strand
CCACATTAGATCCATGACCGCATGCGATTTATGCAGATAAGTTTTAGAGGTCTAACGCGCTTGCTAGCCATTGGGTTACCTCTTTCCCTTTTCCACGTTCATTCCTATAGTAATGGCAACCTGCCCCCCCTTTGGTTTCAGCGCATACTGTGCACATACAAGTCGTCTTAGTTAACCTCTAGTAGCCAACCTAAAAACAAAGCTTGTTTGAGTAGAAACTAGACCTTACGTTCTGCTAAGTTATGGCATCCATCTACAGTGTAGAATTGAATGGTGATCTAATAGGTCATACACAACTAGAGAATGCAGATCCACCGATGGGTGTTGTTCGTGGCAAAGTAGAGTTTTCGATAACCGAAGACATTTATTCACTTTTCAAGCGGTATTGTATTGAACAGCAGGTGGCGGTAAATCAGGACGATGAAGAGTTTGGATTTATTGATACACAAAATATTCCAGTACTTAAAGTTTATGGAGATGGTGATATTGAAGTGACAGGAGAATCTGGAGCTTCTATTTGTGGTTTTAGTGACGACGGGTTTGAGATTACTATTGTTGGTGTTCCTTATCCATTTTACGGAGAGGAATTCCCTCATCATATAGAAGCATACGACAGCCAGTTTTCGAGGTGACAATCCGTAGAACTTTCCTTGCAGGATCTTGTAAGGGCGAGTGTTTAAACTCGCCCTCCCCACGCCACTACTCATACGGCTCTTTTCGAGTTTCATCACGATGAATTCACACATCAATTTCACTGAAACGTAAAATGCCCAAATCCTGCATGAGCTGAGAATTATTTAAAGCCCTTTAAAGATATCACCATAAAAATAGCTCATTTCATTTAAATAGATCAAATAAGATATTAAATTTAATTATTTATTGTTTTTATTATTTTGTTTAAAATATATACATGCCCCTATTTCTTCTTTGTTTTTTGTCTCTCATGCTTCCACACTACGCCTTAGAAGTGCATCGGGTAAAGGGGTTGGAAGCGACAACTCCGAGTATTCTGGCACAATACGGAAGCTCAGCAGTCATGAACTCAAGTCTCATTGCGGTAGCGGCTCCTAGAGACTCCATAAGTGAGAGTTTCGCGGGAGCAATTTATGTCTATGCGCGTGAGACAAAGGAACACCTCATCACCCTCACGCCTCCTACTGGAAATGCGATGACACAGGTAGGCACGACTTTGGCTATATCTGACGAATTCCTAGTTGCAGGATCTCCTCGTTACAATAACAACCAAGGAGTCGTCTACGTCTGGGATACAACATCAGGAGACCTTCTCTACACGCTCACCCACCCGATGCCTCAGAATGATGACCAATTCGGATCAGCCCTTTCGGTCATGGGAGGCACCCTTCTGGTCGGAGCCAAAGGTGACGAAAATGAGGGAACGGGAGAAGCAGAGCGTAATCACGGCTCTGCCTTAGAGTTTAACCTATCTAATGCAGGAGCCTATGTCAGAACGTATACCGCACCAACCCTGATCTCAGAAGATTTGTTTGGACAAGCGGTGCATGTGTCGGACTCCTTCCTCATCATCGGTTGCTCGAACCGTTCTTATAATGGTGTCGTCAATAGTGGAGTTGCATACGTGTATCATAAATCCACAGGGATGTTGGCTCGTACCCTTGTAGCTAGTGATCCTAAGGAAGCCGGCTTCTTTGGGTTTTCGCTAGACTCCTTCGAAGACAAACTCTGTGTGGGTACAGGCATTGCAGATGAAGAGCAGGGGGCTATCTACGTATTTGACCTCACAACGGGAACGCAAAGCTTACAAATTTTAGAACCAGAAAGCGGTTCTTCAGGATTTGGGAGGACTCTAGCCATGACTGATTACATTTTTGCGGGCTCCTTCTTAGATGGAACAGGATCTGTCTCTGTCTATGATAACTCAGGAACCCTCTTACATTCGTTCTCCGAAGGAGGGGCTTCTGGAGCGCAATTCTCTAGAGCGCTGGACGCCCATAAGGGAGGAATACTCATTGGGGCGCCTAATGTAAAAACTAACAATCTCAGCTCCTCAGGCGCTGCATACGTGTATGCAGCAAACGACTTACAAGTCAGCCTTTCTACCGAAGGGGAAGATATTGTCCTCAATTGGCAGACAAAAGCCACTCGTTCCTACAGCGTCTCATACTCCGCAGACCTAATCAATTGGACCCCCATTTCTGAGAGCCCCTTCACCGCCGTATCCTCTAGCCAGTCCACTACTCACAGTGGAGGCAACTCCTCAGAACAACTCTTCTATAAAGTCACTGAACTATAGACACAGTGCCGCCTTCACCATCAAGAAGTGACCGATTGGCTGAGAACCAAAACGTCCGGACTGTCTAACGCCGTAGGGGTTAAGGAGCGGTCATCAGGCGTAGCAACCACGATAATCGTATCCCCTTCACGCAAAAAGCGCTGAGCTCCCATCCCATACTCGGTATAACACGTTGCCCCTATCCCAATAATCCCATACTTTGGCTTATGAGCTCTGAGCTTGTCTGATAAGTTCTCTAATGGCCCAAGGTCTTGTTGCGTATTGAGCTGTTGTGTCATCCAATCCACCAATTGCGCATTCTTGTAGCAATATTCTGCAACCGAGGTGCGTTGCCCATACTCTATCATTTCACCATCTCTTTGGAGGTAACACCCGAGATACCACTGATTCATCTCACTCTCAGGTGACAAATAATCCGAAAGGCTCAACGCTTTGCTACAAAGCCCTTGAGAACATTCGCCCCAATTTTTCTTTACGCTAATCTTAGGTGCGTCAATTCTATTGGATAGATCGTTTAAGACCGTAAAGCCAACGACCTCCATTCCACAGAGGAGAGCCTCCCCCTCTGTGGCGTATTGAAATTCCACGAGTAATGCAATCTCAGGCTCCGCTTGCACCTTGGTCTTGCCAGCAAGCTTCACCTCCGACGAAGAAAGAGGATTCTGTGAGAGAAAGGAGTCGGCGTCTGATACATACCATGGAAACATTCCTTTAGGAGCGTTTTCTGCGACATGAACCTTCACAAAATCCTGAGCCTCACCCGCTTGTTGAAGGTGTCCTGCTTGGTTGCCTGCAATACCTAAACCAACCCAAGATTTGCTTTCTAATATCTGTTGTAAATCAATAACTTTCACTAGAAGCTCCGTAACACAAACAAAAGAGTTGTGGAGAAAATTTTAAAACACCTTTAGAAAAAGTGGTACGCGGACTGGGATTTGAACCCAGGACCAATTGGTTAAAAGCCAACTGCTCTACCGCTGAGCTATCCGCGCATCAGGTGTGTCGATTTAATTGCACAGTTTTCGGAGCATTGCAAGATAAAACTGCATTATTTTTTAATTTTCTAAATCGATGCAATTATTACTCTCTGAGAGTAACTTCACCTTCTGGTCTTGCCTCGTAAAAATCAAACTCACACAGGTCCCTTCGTCTAACACGCTCTCGATTTTTAGCTCTCCTCCATGCTCCCTAATAATTCTTCGAGCGATCAACAACCCAAGCCCTGTTCCATCACCTTTCTTTGTCGACTGAAATGGCTCATAAATACGCCCCATTTGCTCAGGTGAGATTCCGCTTCCATAATCCTGAACCGACAAGATCACGACATATTCCGTAACCTTGGTCTCAATAGTCAGCTCCCCTCCACTAGCAGGCATCGATTGGCTGCCATTGCGAATAATATTATAAAGAGCCTGATGGATCTGTCCTTCATCTAAAAACAAAAAAGGTATCGAATCGCTCAGCAAAAGCCTGACTTGTGTCTTCCTCGCGACCAATTCATCCTCCATCCCTTCAGTTGTTTGCGCAACGATGTAATTGAGATCCACGCGTTCACGATTAGGTATTGTCGGACGGATGGCATGTAAAAAATCCTTAAGGATATTATCAAGCCTTCCGATTTCCTTGCGTGCCTTTGTGATATGTCGTTGCATACCCTCGGCCTTGTCGTCATCCACCTTTGACAACTTACGGTCCAGTAATTGGAGTTGGATGCCCAGAGAATTGAGAGGATTACCAATCTCATGAGCCACACCTGCAGCCAACATTGTGAGCACATTAAACTTCTCACTCTCCAATGTTTGTTTGGACTCATCGTGTTGGGAGGTAATGTCTCTCAGCAACAAGACTCGACTAGGTGAACCACTCTTTCCTCCCTCGATGGGGTCTTTAATCGGAGCAGAATAGACATTCAAGACCAGGCGTTCAGGATAAAGGACTTCGAGATCTTGCGACACAACATTATCCCGATCTATCGAAAAGCTTGACCAATCAAACCCAGGAAGAAACTCCATAATCGACTTTCCGATACATGACTGCTCTTGCAAACCAAACATACTCTCGGCCGCACTGTTAATAAAAACTGCAACACCTGATGAATCAAACAAGATCACGCCTTCTTGGAGAGACTCCATCACTTGCTCCAAGAATCCCTTTTCCTTGGCTAGACGCTCTACAACAACCTCAACCTGTTGCTTACTCAGATTGTCAAGCCTCGCTATTACCTTTTCAATAAAACTACTTTTCAACTTCCTCTATGCTGCAACTGTTAAAATACCGTCTCTCATCCCGTGGATCTTTTTCTTATCGGCAGGGTTGATGGTCACAAGAACCCCTCCAAGCTTAACGTTTCTGTAGTCTTTGGAAACAAAATAATAAGGACAAAGACGTGCTCGCCCCTTCATCACACGCACCTCCCCGGTTTCTGGGTCAAAATAAGGGTGCTCTATCAACTCAGTCTCCGCAAATTCTTGCATAATATGTGGCGAGCATTCAAACCCCTTAACCGCCTCTTGTATCGTATGTTGCCACTCTAAAGCCGACACATCGTGTCCGATAGTCACCCCGCGACTCCCCCAAGCCAATTCAGAAAAGCCACTCACCTTCAATACAAGTTGACGCTCCTTCTGACTGAAACGCCCCACCTCATCCCAGCTATGAACACCCAACTGGGGCAACGCTGCGTGAGGCGGCAAAACAGTCGGATCAACAACCCATCCATAAGGAATAAGCTGGAGAAGCTCTCGAAGTTGTTTTTCTCGCAGCTCCTCCGCCCAATATTTCTGAAGCGAAGGCGTATGAAAGAGTGCCAACCACAGCTTCTCTTCCAAATGAGGCTTAAGTGGTGGTGAAACCTCTTGAGTTAGGCAATTTTGGTGAAACAAGGGCAGATTCTCCCAATCAAATAGTTCAAAAAAACGATACATACGCTCAC
>CAYUKP010000070.1:0-3968 GCA_964445335.1 uncultured Verrucomicrobiales bacterium | reverse complement strand
GTCTGATACGTGAGCATGCGCTACACTATAGAAACTGCATCTAAAAAAATGCCACCATAATTATCCAACAATTTCCTCCAACCTCAGAAGGTATTACTTATTTCGCAGAGACATTCTTATCAACTCTTCAGTTGTTGCATTAGGCTCAGCCTTTAACGCTTGAGTAATCTGCTTACGCGCATCCGCTTGCTTAAAGCCAAGCGCAAGAAGAGCTAACTCCGCCTCTTGTGCCTCTGTTGCGGACGCAACAACTCCTTGATCATCCGCCCCCTTCCAGGTCTCTGCCACACCTACTTTATCTTTCAATTCTAAGATAATACGTTCCGCTGTTTTTTTACCAAGCCCCTTGATCTTAGAAAGCGTTGTCGCCTCATCATTTACAACCGCTGACTTAAATTGCTCTACAGGCATTCCACTCAGAATGGACATGGCAGTACTTGGGCCAATCCCACTAACACGGTCGACCAAAAGTAAAAAAATATCTTTCTCTTCCTTCTTCGAAAACCCGTATAAAACTTGGGCGTTCTCTCGAATATGCTGATATGTCAAAAGAGAAATTTCATCCCCCTCCACGGGGTTTAATTTATCTAAAACCGCCAAAGGGACAAAAACTTCGTATCCAACCCCTTGGCAATCTAATATAAGCTTATTAGGCCAACTCTCCCAAACCTTTCCTCTAAGTCTTGCGATCATTGGCTCAACCTAAGCCCAGTTCTACTTACCATTCAATGCATCTTTATCCTTAGTGTATTGAATGTAGCTTTTGAGCTCTCTCGTCACCACAGGTAAAAGAATGTAAATCCCGATAATATTTGGAACCGCCATGGCAAAGATTAACGCATCTGCCATCATAACAACATTCCCAACAGATGCTGAGGCGCCGACGACAACACACAGAAGCAAAGCAACCTTAAACCCTAAGACAACTGATTTATTGTAACCCCCAGTAAGGTATACAATGGCTTGCTCTCCATAGTAAGACCAGGAAATCATAGTCGAAAAGGCGAAGAGCAATACGGCAATGGCTAACATTTTAGGGAACCAAGAGATCGCTTGCTCAAACGCAATCGAAGTTTTCGTAATTCCTGCAACAGGCTCAATGAGAGTGTTGTCAACCCATGCTGTTTGGTTTTCAGACAAATAAACCTTAGAAAAACCATTTTCCTTTCCGATAAAACGTAGCTCCTCGCCTTTATCAACTGATTTCACCACCTCTGCAGTCATCGCTGGGGCAGCCCTCAATGCGACATCATCCTGCATAGCAATTCCATCAATCTTCCATGAACCTGAAAGCGTGAGAACCAGAGCCGTCATCGTACAAACAATAACCGTATCAGTAAAAGGCTCTAAAAGAGCTACAAGGCCCTCTGATGCAGGCTTTTCTGTCTTCACTGCTGAGTGGGCAATCGCTGCCGAACCAATACCCGCTTCGTTAGAAAATGATGCACGTTTTACACCTTGGATAAGAACACCAATTGCACCGCCACCAACTGCAACCGGACTAAAGGCTCCTCCAATAATTTGTCCAAAAGCATCTCCTAGTCGGTCAATGTTCATCACAATAATGACAGCTGCTGCCACAACATAACTCACACACATGAACGGCACAAGCTTCTCCGTCACACCCGCAATGGATTCAATACCTCCAATAATCACAAGACCTGTAATAATCGCAACAATCACTCCAAAAATCACAGACCCATTTGAATCCTGTAGCACTCCAAAGGTAGAGGAAAACTGCGTATACGCCTGATTCACTTGGAACATAGACACCCCAAAAGTACTCGTCATACAGAACACAGCAAAGATCAAAGCTAAGATAATACCTAGTTGAGGGAGCCCTTTCTCAGCAAGACCGGTTCTGAGATAATACATCGCCCCCCCTTTGGTTCGGCCTTCGGCATCGATTTCACGATATCTCACCCCTAAAGTACATTCGACAAATTTGGTCGTCATACTGCATAACCCCATCAAAATCATCCAGAATGTGGCTCCAGGTCCACCAACCCCAACAGCTACAGCAACCCCTGCAATGTTCCCAAGCCCGACCGTCGCAGATAGGGCTGCAGTTAGTGCTTGGAAGTGAGTAATCTGCCCAGGAGCATTTGCTGGCGTATACTTGCCTTGCACGGTGCGCATCGCAAGTCCCAACGCGGTAATATTGATAAACCTGTAATAAATTGTAAGGAAAATAGATGTTCCCGCCAGAAGAATAAGAACAAGAGGCACTGTGTTATCTGCTATATTTATTGAGTAGAACACATATTTATCCGCAAAACTTGCTGGAGCAGCTAAAGCAGCATCAATGCGATCCACTAAAGACATTCCGATATTGGGCGGACTAGCTGAAGCCAAAGCTGCTGATCCAAACAGCAAAACAAAACACAAAAATTTGCAGATATTTATCATAAATTTATTTAATTATGATTAAGAGAAATGCTAATTTCAAATACAGGTCAATAAAAAATCATTTTAATTGAATACTCTCAGTTTTTCATATCTTCACCTTCTCTTGCAGACATTGATTGAAAATCTTCTCCTCTTTTCATACATCGCATGTTAGACGCCCCTTAAGATGTCTACGCTCGAGAAACCTCAAACCCCAATTTCTAACGATCAAGCATTAGAAAACTTTTTCTCATGGTTGGAGGACTCAGGTATCACGCCATACGATCATCAAGAGCAAGCGATCATGGAGCTCTTCTCTGGTAATAATGTCATCTTAAATACCCCTACAGGCTCAGGAAAATCTCTGGTCGCATTAGCTGTGCACTACCGAGGCCTTTGTTTAGGACGAACAACATATTATACGGTTCCAATCAAAGCTCTTGCGAATGAAAAGTTCCTCTCCCTTTGTAAAACATTTGGGGCAGAAAACGTAGGCCTAGTCACAGGAGATGCAACGGTCAACGGTAATGCTCCTATCATCTGCTGCACAGCTGAAATTGTCGCAAATCTGGCGCTGCGTGAAGGAAGTCTGGCGAAAATTGACGACCTCATCATGGATGAGTTTCACTACTATTCCGATCGAGACCGTGGAATATCTTGGCAAATCCCACTCCTGACCCTTTCACAGACTCGATTTTGCCTGATGTCGGCAACTATTGGAGACACCTCCATGTTCCAACGAGAGTTAACAGAGTTGACTCAGGCCGATACCATCCTAGTTCAGTCAGACCAACGCCCCGTCCCCTTAGACTTTAGTTATTCCGAAACCCCTCTCGAAGAAAAAATAGCCGAACTGGTTTCCGAAAATAAGGCTCCTGTATACTTGGTGCATTTCACCCAAAACTCTACCGCCCAAACCGCATCAAACCTCGTCTCTCAAAGTTTCCTATCAAAAGAGGAGCGTGCAGAACTAACCGAAGCCCTGATAGGAGTAAAGTTTTCAACACCTTACGGGAAGGATTTACGAAGATTGCTCAGTAATGGAGTCGGGGTACACCATGCTGGCCTCTTACCTAAATATCGCATTCTTATTGAAAAGTTGGCCCAAAAGGGATTACTCAAAGTGATCTGCGGTACCGACACTCTCGGTGTGGGGGTAAATGTCCCCATTAGGACTGTAATGCTGACTCAACTCTGTAAGTTTAATGGGACAAAAACTTCCATTTTAACCGTTAGAGACTTCAAGCAAATTTGTGGTCGAGCTGGCCGTAGAGGCTTTGATGATATTGGGTTTGTCATTGCGCAAGCACCTGCTCATGAAATCGATAATATCGTGAGTCAAAAAAAGGCTTCCGAAAAAGCCAGTAAAGGCAAAAAGGTAAAACCGCAGCCCAAGAAAAAAGCTCCAGAGTTCGGCTTCGTCCATTGGAATGAAAGCACGTACCGTAAACTTATCGAATCCCCTCCTGAACCCTTGGTCTCCTCGTTCAAGCTAAGACAAGGGATGCTACTCAACATCTTAACTAGGGAAGAGGAAGATGGTTGCGCTGCTCTAAAGCAGCGCACCAATGCTTCTCACG
>CAYUKP010000069.1:2061-9374 GCA_964445335.1 uncultured Verrucomicrobiales bacterium | reverse complement strand
ACAATATATTGGTTAACGGCCTCAAGAACATCTAATTGATATTCTTGAGGCCGTTGATTTTGTGTATTTATCCATTACAGTTGATAAACTACTAGCCAACAGTGATCAAAATTTGACCACTCAAGAGGCTTCATCAAAAAATGATGACTAATCTTTTATGGCATACGCCCCTTCATTAAATTGGAACATCTGCGTATCTATCCCTGTATTGAATCGAGGTCGCCCGAAATGAGTAGTAATAATCGCACCGTCTTTCTGTAACCAAATAATCTTTTTTGGAAAACACGTCTTTAAATCAATGGATAGAGTCAACTGAGACAACGCTCGCTTCATTATTCCTGAATCAGGTTGAAGGGATACAGTATAAACCGATCCTTTGATCTCTGAATAAGTCGGCTTAAAGTTATCTAGAATCCCCTCATATGACGCGTCTTTTCCCATACCCATCAATAACATTAGAGGTCTAACTGCGCGACTGCCCGCCTTGTAACGTTCAGCAGTCTTTGAGTCTTCATTAAGAAGGTAAACCCGATTGCTGTCAAAGAGTGCAATATCCTTAACCGGATTGCCTTGCTCCCACCTAAAACCATATTGAGGAACGAGCCAAAGCTTGCCTTTCGTGACAAGGGGCTTAGATAAAGAAGGGAGAACCTTTTCTTGCTTCACGGTTGTAATAATCGAGCTGTATTGATTTCTCTGAATCAAACATGCTTCTAAAGGAGCGAGGTCAACTCCTGAGTTTGCAGAGGCAACGCTCAAGGCATGAAAAAAAATGGTAACAACAAAGAGAAAGTTCTTAAAAGACATAAAGCAATGAAACAGATTATTTAGCAATACTTAGTATAATTGAGTTGCGTTGGCAAAGTGATTTCCTAATCTGGAACCCCCCTTGCATCTTGGGAACCATCCCAAACCATTGAACCCTTACAAAAACATGATGGCCTGCCGTGTGATTTTATTCACTATTATTTTATTCCTTTCTGGATTAGGAATCTCTCGTCTCAGATTTGAAACAGAACTCACCAATATTCTGCCTGAAACGATCTCCCAAGTGGCAGCGGTCAAATCCTTTCATCAGTATTTCGCTGATGACCATCAAATGGTCGTCTTACTCCGGTGCTCCGAAGATAAAGTTTACGAAGAAGATACTCAAGACCTTGGCCAATACCTCGAAGACAATATCCCAGACAGTGAAGCCATTACAGGATCAATCTACGAAGAAAATGCGGATCTCTTTGCGAAAGAAGTTGCCTACACTTGGGCTTTAAGTCGGCCAGAAATCGTTTCTAACCTTGAGACAAAAATCGCAACACCCGCTACATTACGCAATGACCTGACGTTACTCAAACGTGATATCCAACACTCATTTAATTCGGGCACCACGATTCAACACTCCTACGACCCCTTGGGTTTGATGAGGCATCCTGGACTTAGGGAACTCGCAAAAGCTGAATATAGCTTTGAGAGCGATGACGGTAAGAGTAGATTTTTCTTTCTCAAGAGAACAGGCGCTCTAAAGGAAGGCTATCAAGAAGACGCCCTTTGGGTTGCGTCTGTCAGAGCGCATATTGAGCAATGGATTAAGGAAAACGACGACATCTTCACGTATGGCCTCACGGGGGGGCCAATTTACAATGCCGAAGTCGGGGCAGGAATGGAGAAAGACATTTTCAGCACCGTAGGGATTACGCTTTCTCTTATTGCGCTCCTCTTTCTCAGTATGCAACGTAGTTTAAAACAACTTGTACTACTCATTAGCCTCGTAAGCGTAACCTTCTTTATTACCTTAGGGGTTGCAGGGCTTATAATGCCTCATCTCAACCTTTTAAGTATCGCCTTTGCTGCAATCTTATTAGGTCTCATTATCGACTACCTAGTCGTCCTGTTACGAGAATCTCGCCATTTCCCTAATGACCGAAGAGTCATTAGACGAGGTCTCATGAAAAGCATATTATGGGCTGCTCTGACCACAGCCCTTGTTTTCAGCGTCCTGCTTTTGAGCTCCTTCCCTGGCGTCCGACAACTCGGCGGACTCATTGTCATAGGGCTCATCACTGGAGCATTTGTTATGCTCTGGGGGGGGCCTATTTTTATAGAAAAGGTCGGATATCAGCAGGGCTTGATCCTTCCCCGAAAACCTAGGAAAGGCTATCAGACACTAGCCATTATGTTTGGACTCTTACTCATCAGTGGTGTAACCTTTTCTACGAAAGGCTTTCCTCTGTTCTCCTTCTCTCTCAATGCAATTCAACCCAAAGGCGGTGAAGCTTCTGTGATCCAAAATGAGCTTTCTCAAGGTTTTTCGAGTTGGTCTGATCTCAGAACAGTCATCTTCGCCTCAGCCGAAACCCCCCTTGCGTTAGAAAACAAACTAAAAAAAGCACTAACGGATGCGAAGTCCCTACTCTCTAAAGGGCTTTTAACCGACATAATGATCCCAGCCCAAATGGTGCCCTACCAAAAAGGCTATGAGGAAAATGTAAAGACCCTCAAACGCCTCGAAAAGAAATGGACTCAAATAGCCTCCGTTGCCCAGGATGTCGGCTTTAGTGAAGAAGGCTTAAAGTTTGACCGTAAAGTCTTCGATACAATCCAAAGTCTGCCAAATACGCATCAGGAATTTACCATGATTGAGCGACTACAACCTTTAACGAAGGGTATGATCGCAGAACACGAAGGGACGCATTACTTCAGAGGAAATATTGTCTTACCTACTCCCCTCACAGAAGCCAGCCTCTCCCAATTATCAGCCTTAAATACTAATGGGGTTACGATGACAGGTTGGGGAACATTAAGTGCAACCCTTCAGCCTGTAGTCAAAGAGGACTTCCAAAAAATCTTCATCCCAGCCTCTCTTGTGATTTTATTAGGCCTAGGGGTCGTCTTCAAAAATGTAAAAGATACGCTTTTAGTTATCTCAATCCTCGGAACTTCTTTAGCAGTAGTAAACGCTCTAATGGTATGGCTAGGCCTTTCATGGAACTTCCTCAACAGCATTGCCATACCTCTCATTGTCGGCATGGGAATTGATTACGGCATTCATATTATCTTTGCACTTCGTAGACAAGGAGCACAACAAAGCAGTATTTGGCGAGGGGTGGGGCTTGCGATTACATTTTGTGGCCTTTCCAGTGTAATCGGCTTCGGGTCTCTCACATTTGCAAATAATGACTTACTAAAGTCATTAGGACATATTTGCTCTTTGGGAGTGCTTACCACCATGATTCTAAGCCTACTCATCATCCCCCCCACTTGGAGAATCTGGAATGCCCAAGAACGCCACTGAATTTACTCTCCACCCACAAGGTCTATAAATTCATAAACCTAACCAAAACGCCGTAAAGCCACTTATTAGTATGGAGAGCACCTTTTGGGAGAAGAGCTTTTTCACAGGCTTTACCGACCTTTTCTAAAATCAGATTGCACAAATGTTTTTATAGAATAAAAGCTCTGTTGTGAAAAAACGTGTTTTAATTGTTGGCGCTGGAGGGGTTGGTTCGGTTGTAGCGCATAAGTGTGCTATGGATACAGAAACATTTCAATTCATTCATCTTGCGTCTCGCACACTTGCTAAGTGTGACACCATAGCAAAATCTGTCAAAGAGCTAACAGGTGTAGATATTGAGACTTCTGCCCTTGATGCAGATATTGTAGAGGACACGATAGCCCTTCTCAAGCGAGTCAAACCAGACCTCCTCATAAATGTGGCGCTTCCCTATCAGGATTTAGTCCTCATGGATGCATGTTTGGCATGTGGAGTGCACTATATGGATACTGCAAATTATGAGCCTCGGGATAACCCAAAATTTGAGTATCATTGGCAATGGGCTTACCAAGAGCGTTTTAAAGACGCTCAATTGACTGCTCTCTTAGGGTCTGGTTTTGATCCAGGGGTGACAAATATCTTTACCTCCTGGATGTTAAAACATCACTTCGATGAGATTACCGAGATTGATATTATTGATGTGAATGGTGGTGACCACGGGCAATCATTTGCGACAAACTTTAATCCAGAAATTAACATTCGAGAGGTAACGGCGCCTTGTCGTCACTGGGAGGATGATCGCTTTGTTGAAACACCTCCTCTGAGTAATAAGCTCTCATTTGATTGTCCTGAGGAGGTCGGGTCTTATAATATTTATCAAATGTACCATGAAGAGATGGAGTCTCTGGTGAAACATATACCTACCATCAAGCGCGCCAGATTCTGGATGTCCTTTAGTGAAAGTTACTTAAACCATCTAACCGTCTTACAAAATATCGGCATGACAAGCATTGAGCCTATTTCACATAAAGGTTCTGAGATTATTCCTTTAGAATTCCTCAAATCCCTCCTGCCAGACCCAGGGACACTGGGTGAGCATACAAATGGTCGCACTTGTATTGGAGTCATCGCTAAGGGTGTCAAAGACGGAGTCGAAAAGAGAGTCTATACATATAACATCTGCGATCATGAGCAATGCTATAACGAAGTAAAATCTCAAGCCGTGTCCTATACGACAGGTGTTCCAGCGATGATCGGAGCAAAGCTTTTACTCAATGAGATCTGGAATGGAGCTGGAGTTTGGAATGTGGAACAATTTGATCCAGATCCATTTATGGATGCACTAAACGTCTCAGGCTTACCTTGGAAGGCTCAAGTCTTAGACCCGTCCGAATACTCTCAATTTCTCAACTAACGAACCCTTTTACAAACCAATGAACGAATGGAGTATAGCCTTAGTGGCACATGACGGTAAAAAAGCTGACCTTCTAGACTGGGTGGAGAAAAATAAAGATCTGTTAGTCAGACACAAAGTGTCCGCTACCGGCACAACAGGTAAACTCTTGAAAGAGAAATTAGGAGTCTATATTCAGACCTTTATGAGCGGCCCTCTAGGTGGAGACCAACAAATTGGGGCTGCAATTGCAGAACGAAAGATCGACATGTTGATTTTTCTATGGGACCCATTGGAAGCCCAACCTCATGATCCAGATGTAAAGGCTCTTTTAAGGCTCGCCACGGTCTGGGACATCCCAATTGCAACCAATATTGCTACTGCAGAGGCTCTTCTTAAATCAGAGATTCTATCAAAGGAGCCTCAACACAAAGCTCCAAACTTTACAGCTTATTTAAATAGGTTTAACAACTCAAAGTAAAAACGTATTCCCTCCTTTGACCTGTATAAAAATAAGCCAAAAGAGGGATATGCAACAAAAGCCTTATGTTTTAGAAAAGAAAGTAGCGTGAATTCATCAAGTTTCATAAAACTCTCCTACTTTCCTACGATGGCTTTTTAAAACTGAAGAGCAATTTGATTAAATAGCGAATTTTTTAATAGAAGCTTCTTAAAAAAATCATCTTGTTCGACAGATTTTAGGTTTACCTCAGCCTTGAAAACAGTTTATGCAAGACCCTGTGTCAGAAAAAACTCCAAAGAAAAAAATAGACGTGCAGTCTCTGATAAAACGTTTCTCTAGCACGGCTTTTTTATGGGCAGTTGTGGCTGGAGTGTTTTGTAGCCATCAGCTATGGGTTATTTTGCTGTTTATTTTAGGAGCTGCGTTTATCGGTGTTTTGGAGTTTAATGCCATTACGAGAGATCAGCCTGGTAGGATGAAGCGGAAAGTAACATTCTTCATTTCTCTATTCTACATGTTATGGCTCGGAGCAGATTTACTTTCATTAGGAGGTGCAGAAAATCAACATGCACAGGAGAGCCTCAATTTTTCTCCAGAAATGATTGGTATTTTACTGACTCTTTTTGTCACGTTTCTCATGAGCTTACCCCAAGAAATTAAGGGTGCGAATCCAATTTATAGTTTGGGATTAGGTCTCTTAGGGTTCTTATATGTCCCAGTCCTCTTTGGAGGGTTTATGATGCGCTTGGTCTTTGTGGCTCCTGATCCAGAAGCTTCTGGAGCTTGGTTGCTACTTTACCTAGCCCTGGTTACAAAGTTTACCGATATGGGGGCCTATATCATGGGAACCCTTTTTGGGCGACATAAGATGATAAAACATATTAGCCCGGGTAAAACATGGGAAGGAACCATTGGATCTTTCTTAATTTCTATCTTAGGCGGCTTTGGGGTCTATTACTTTGCAGGCTCAAATCTTTCTTGGATTGGGGGATGGTGGAGTATTCTTTCTCTTTCAATTATTATTTCTTTTGCCGCCATTATTGGAGATTTAGCAGAATCGATTTTGAAACGTAGTGTGGCAGTGAAAGATTCAGGCGCAACCCTTCCTGGAATTGGTGGGATTTTAGACCTTATTGACTCCTTATGTTTTTCTGCACCTATCGCATATTTCTACTTAGTTTTCTTCAAATAAGGTAGTCATAAATGTGATATGTCGGTGAGAACCGCTTTTAATAGACGGTATTTGATATGCTTAACTCATCACAAGCCCCCCTCTCTCCCGAACCCTTGAGCACTAAGGCGCGACCCATGGTCATGTTTACAGGATTTCTTGGAGCGGGGAAGACGACGTTTCTGCGTCATTTATTGATAGAGTTAAATGCACTTAACATTCTAGCGGATGTGATTTTAAATGATCGAGAAAACGCGTATATCGATAAATATACCTTGGAAGATCATGCCGCAAAGGTAAAAGCCCTGACTGGCTCTTGTGTATGTTGTGAAGGGTTTGGAGCCCTTATTGACATGGTTGCAGATGCCTCTGTCACCCCCCACGAAGTCTTACTCTTAGAGTTGAATGGAACTGCTGACCCTGTGCCTCTACAGGAATCATTCACCTTATTGGAATCTCGATTTAGCCTGTGGCCTCGATGGCAAGTTTGTATTATTGACCCTAGGAACTTTGGGCAACGTGACCGATTCAACGATTTAGAAAACCTCCAATTGGAAACGGCGAGCCATTATTACCTTACACGAAATGAAGAACTCTCTTCAGAGGAAGAGTGTCGCATAAAGGAGCAAATTCGGACAATCAACCCCGTGGCGACTTCTACAACACCATTAGACCTCGCTCGACATATAGCTCAATCCATTAAGATAAATGCCTTGGGCACTGTAGTTGGACCAAGTGTGAAAAAAGCAGGTTATATTCCTGTAGACTTTGCTCCAACCCGTCAAGATTCTCGACATCAGCTTGCACATGAATTTACAGGTTGCCAAGTCTCCATACCCATTCCTTTAAAACAATTTCAAGTTTTAGAGTGGCTAGATCAATTGCCTGTTTCTGTTATTCGTGCTAAAGCCTTAGTACACCTAGAAACGGACCCTCATAGACTGTATCTCTATGAGCGAGTGGGGTTGGTCACATCTACTGAGCCTGTTACAGTTGCGATACAGACCGTCAGGCCTTGTTC
>CAYUKP010000069.1:0-1961 GCA_964445335.1 uncultured Verrucomicrobiales bacterium | reverse complement strand
GCCAGATTTTGTAACTGTCTAATACGCTCTCTGGTCACACCAAACTCCCTTCCAACTTCTTCTAGAGTCATTGGGGTCGCTCCATTAAGGCCAAATCGTGCATCAATAATTTGATGTTCTCTCTCGTCTAAAAGGTCTAATAAACCGTCGAGTTCACCATGCAATGTGTTATTATCTAGTGCATCCAATGGGTTGATCGCTTTCTCATCTCCTATAATTTCGGAATACGTTGTTCCGTCATCTTCACCCACAGGGGCATCCAAAGATGTTGGCGGTTGTGAGGCTCTTCTTAGCAGAGCAACTTTTTTCACTGGCAACCCAATTTCTTCTGCTAACTCCTCGACGGTCGGCTCCCGACCAAGCTCTTCCGTTAGCATAGTAGAAACACGTCTCATGCGCGCGATTTTATCCACCATATGCACTGGGAGACGAATGGTTTTACTTTGGTTGGCTAAGGCACGCTTAATAGATTGCTTGATCCACCATGCTGCATAAGTGCTAAGCTTCCCTCCTTTTTCAGGGTCAAAGCGTTCCACCGCTTTCATTAATCCAACATTGCCTTCAGAAATTAAGTCGACCAAAGGTAACCCATAGTTAGCGTAATCTTGAGCAATCTTTACAACCAAGCGTAAATTGGATTTGATCATACGCTCTCTGGCTGCCAAATCACCAGCTTGAATTTTTTTAGAAAGTTCGACTTCCTCCTCTCTGGTCAAGAGAGGGGTTACAGAAATTTCTTTAAGATAAACTTTTAAGCTGTTTTGTGCCTCATCTGCTCTCATTTTTATAATTTTAGGTTACTTGCCAGAGATACCTCTTATCTTAGAGGATAAGTGTAAGCTTTGGTTTTGGTAATTGAAATCGATATTTTCAATACGATTGCGAATCTTCTCAGGAGCTTGAAGCTTTGACTGTTCGTCACTCCAATCCCCCTCATATTCTATCTCTCCCTTCAAGTTTCTTACTATAACATACTTTTCGTTATTTGCAGTTTTTATTTCAACACTCCCATTCTGATCCATCATTTGCACAGAACCTGTTGACTGAAAGTCCACATCGTAATGATTATTTGGGGCACTCTGTTGTAGAAGCTTTTCAAACATTCCCCCAAACAAATTACTTTTTCCTAATGGAGAAGTTGGAGGTGCAAAAAAGTTATCTGCTTGCTCAAAAAACTGCTCAAAGAAATCGGTATGCCTCTGGTGCTGACTTTTGAAGGAACCTAAATTTGGCTCTTTTCCTCCAAGCTCTATTGTAAATTCCTGATCACTTCCTTTTCTATGAATCAAGACCTGAACAGTATCACCTGGTTGCATACCATAGATGATTTGTTTAAGGCTTTCTTGGGTGCTGATTGGAGTCCCATTGATAGACTTAATGATATCATGAGATTCAAGACCCGCCTGATGAGCTGGACTTGACTGCGCTATTTGCCTGAGAACCAAACCATCTTGTAACCCTAAATGTAGTTTCAATGTTTGGCTGATAGGCTCCCCTAAAACCCCTAACCATGGTACTTTATCTACTGAAGTTGGAGCTACCTGTGCTACTGGTTGAAATGGAACCGCAGGAGTGGACGACGCCCCCTTAATAACTGGTGCTTTTAATGAATCGACTTGATCATCTAATTGTTTAATTTCTGAGGCCGTAGGACGCTCTAACCCATATGCAATGGTCAAAAAAAATAGTGGTAAGACGCAATACTTCATTATCCTATAAGCGCCTTCAGCTCTAGTGTTTTGTTTGTATTCTATCTAATTCTACTTAAATTTATATAACAATAAATAGACAAATCACTAGATCACAACAGCTCAAAACCAATTGTATATAAAAAAAGACAGGCCTGATTGCCCCCCAGCGTTCAGACCTGCCATACTCTCTTAGAGCTCAGAAAAGGAATACCAAAAAAAAACTCTTTTGCAATATTTATTTTACGTTTCCTTCGATTCTACAGAAAAACT
>CAYUKP010000068.1:0-9481 GCA_964445335.1 uncultured Verrucomicrobiales bacterium | reverse complement strand
CGGCGCTAGAAAGAATCATCACGCACGGAGAGGTGGATTGGTGGAGCATGTGGCGCAAATGATGCGTAGTGCGCAAGCGATCTGTCAGGCATATACCCACCTGAACCTTGATTTGTTGGTTGCGGCTATTTTGTTTCATGATGCAGGGAAGCTATGGGAGAATAATTATCCTCCAGAGGACTTTCATCAGTTGTATTCCTTGCATGCAGAAGCCTTAGGGCACATTTCCCTTGGTATTGAGTTGGTTAATAAATTATGGAAAGATTGCCTAGCTGCGCAAGGGGACAATAACTGGATGCACCTTAATCCTCCGACAGAGCATGTAAGGATTCATTTGATGCACTTAATTGCAAGTCATCATGGAACTTTGGAGTATGGATCACCAGTAGTGCCTAAAACCCCTGAGGCGTATGCCTTGCACTTTATAGATAATCTCGATGCTAAACTTGAAATGTTTCAGAATGTCTACACCCAAGGGTCAAAGTTACACGAGCAGATCTATGAACGCCAATTTCCTTTTTCAACAAATCTTATAAAGCCTTTACATACATATGAGTATGGGAGTAATTCGTGAGAGAATTTTATTGAATATTCAGTCCTTCATACCCTTCATAAGTAAAGAAGAATAAATGGCTCTATTTTCTAAAAACTCTAAAAAATCTAAAGTTGATCTCACTCAAATCTCTGATGAGCAACTTGTAGATATATGTAAACAAGAGTTACCAGAGACAACTACTGCTTATAAGGTGCTTATATCAAGGTATGAGGGATTAATATATAATACTTGTTATAAGATTTTAGGAAACCCTCAAGATGCAGAAGAGGTAGCACAAGACACTCTAGTGCAGATTTTTCACAAACTGCATCAATTTCAAGGGCGATCTTCTTTTAAAACATGGCTCTACAGAATTGTCCACAATTACTGTAAAAATAGGATTTCAAAGCAGATTCGCCATAGGAAACGTCAAAATGCTTTAGAAGAGCATGCAGAAATCTTTACTTCAGATACTTATGATGATAGAGTATTAAATGAAAACTCGGAATTAGTAAATATCACTTTAGATAAGCTTAAGCCGAAGGAAAGGGAGATTATTATTTTAAAGTTTATGTCAGGCCTGACCATTGAGGAAATAGCAGATGTCTTGGATATTGGGCTGAGTGCATGTAAGATGCGCCTTTATAGGTCGTTGGATGCATTTAAAATTGCTTACAACCGAGTTTTAAAAGAACCTCTACCTAAGAATAAAGCATGATAAACGATCAAACATATCGTAATGAAGAATCTGAGATTCAACAAATATTTGCTGAGGCTGGATGGTTCGAGAGCCCTCAACCGAATCATGATAGGGTTGAGGATGCCATTCGGCGTGCAATTCATGAACAAGTTTCAAAAGAAGCTGTTTCGTTTGTTTTTTATGGGTTTGGATCGGTTCTTTCTAGCTTTGCTCACACCTTTCTGTCAGACGATAGAGTGCCCCCAGAAGATTATAAACTTTAGACCTTATTATAAATTTTTCACTTATCATAAATGAATCCTGAAATACTCACATCTAATACGGCTGATTCCTTGATGCAAATTGTTGACGCAGTGCGGCAATCTTTTGTTACTCTTGCGATGGATATCGGTCTTTTTCTTCCGAAACTGACAATTGCGGTGATCATACTTTGTATCGGGGTTATTGCGGCTAAAATTATTCGGACTCTCGCGACAAAGATTCTCATAAGCGTGAATATTGATGCGTTGTGTGAAAGCAGTGGGTTGAAAAATGCTCTTTCGAAAGTTGGGGTGACAAAAGATTTGGCAATAATTGTGCCCAAGATTATGCACTTCTTTATTTTGATTCTTACGATCAAAATTGCTTCTGAAAATGCTGGGTTTGAAGATATAACCGCGTTTCTCAATCAAATATTTGCTTTTGCTCCAAAGCTCTCAATGGCCTTTATTATAATGGTTATTGGGCTTTTCGTTGGAGATATGATTCAAATAGCAGTATTTGTGGCCTTAGATGCTAAAGGTTTAGACTATGCTAATACACTTTCAAAATTAGTTTTTGGGCTGATCTTTATTGTATTCCTAACTGTTTCGTTGAGTCAGGTAGGCATTGAAACAGAGCTTTTGAAATCTACAGTTAAGATTATTTTGCTAGGGGTGTCCTTCGCTTTGGCGTTGGCATTAGGTCTTGGGTTGAGACAACATGCGGCTAATGTTGTAGCGGCTGTCTACGTGAGAGATATTTATAAAAAAGGGGTCAAAATTGAAATTGATGGCAAGCTTTTGCAAATTATGGGGATCGGGCCCGTAACCACTAAGCTTCAGAATGAAGAAGGAGACTTTGTGATTATTCCTAATACTGATTTGGTTACGACAAAGGTTAAGGGTATTTTATAAGTAAAAGGGGAGACTTACTCCTCAGCATCAGCTAGTAGCCTTTGTTCTTGCTTAAGTTGCTCTCTTTTTAGGCGTTTAGGGTCGAGAATAGTTCGGCCTCCATGAGACGCTCTGATGTCATTAAATAGGTGATCCATACCGATGGCCTTTAATTCATAGATTTGCTCCATGAGATCACCTATTTCACCCTTAGGGTAGGATCTCATATGGAAGTAGTTCAAATATTCGATTGGTAAATCAATGAGTAAAACGCCTTTGGGTGGATAAAAAGCAGGTCCAAACATTCCATAAGGAATGCGGTAATGTTTGAGTTGCTCCAAAAGGTGAATTAAATCATTTGTGTAATCGTTTACATTGATTTCGTTCTCAGCTGACATGATTCTATCTATAGAATAGAAGATATGCCTTAAAAAATAAAAATTATCTCAAAGAACGCTTGACATCTGTAGTTGGTTGCCTTAAGAGTATCTCGCAACGCGTTCGTAGCTCAATTGGATAGAGCACCTGATTACGGCTCAGGAGGTTTGGGGTTCGACTCCCTACGAACGTGCCATTTAAAAACCCTCATGTTATTCACATGAGGGTTTTTTATTTGTAGGGGTATGCTTTTTAGAGACTAACTTCAGCCATTTTTTGTAGCGCAGTTTCAATGCGCTGTCTTGGAGTACCGATATTGAATCTACAGCATCCAGCTCTGCCGAAGTATGCTCCATCAGAGAGGAATAATTGACATTCGTTCTCAAAGGTGGCGGCAGGATTGGCAATGTCCATTGCTCTAAAGTCCATCCAGAAAAGGTAAGTTGCTTCCATGTTCATGGTTTCAACTAAGGGGAAGTGTTCAGCCATGAAGGACTTGACGTAAGTATAATTTGCGTGGAGGTAGCGCATTAATTCGGCTCGCCAGGGTTCTCCATGTTTATAAGCAGCTTCCGCCGCATAGTATGAGATACAGTTTATTTCTGGTAAGGTATGCCCTTTGGCTGCCGTAAATTGGCGTCTGAGAGATTCGTCCTGTATCACGGCGTAAGAGTAGCCCAAGCCTGCAATGTTGTAGGTTTTACTCGGTGCGAGGAGGGTGATAACTCTTTTTTTGAATTCCTCATCGAGCCTGATCGCAGAGTAATGAGGAGTTTTCTCTTCATCAAAGATCATATCAGCGTGGATTTCATCAGATACTAGAATTAGGTTATGGCGTTCACAAAACTGAGCTAGACGAATAATATCTTCTTTTGGGAAGACTCGGCCTAGAGGGTTTTGTGGATTACATAAGAGAAAGAGCTTGGTGTCAGGTGTTATAGCGTCTTCCATTGCTTCCCAATCAAAGCCTGCTACTCCTTCTTGGATGGTGTGGTTGATAGAGGTAAGGTTGAGTCCGCCATCTTTATTGACCCCTAAGAAGGGGGGGTAGATGGGGGTGCATGTCATCATGGTATCACCAGGGTTAGCAAAGGCTTTGGCTGCTAAAGAGAGCGCAGGAACGAGTCCTCCGAGGTGAACAATCTCTTCCTCTTTTACTTTTGTTCCGTGTTTGCTTTCTAAGTAATCTAATAGGGTGTCATTGAGACCTTGGTGAGGGACTGCATACCCAAAGACTCCATGGTTTACGCGATCCTTAATTGCTTCAATGACTTCTGGAGGTGACACGAAGTCAAGGTCGGCAACCCAGAAAGGATCTAGATCAGATCTGCGATCCCATTTCAGAGAACCAGATCCTCTACGTGTAATAATTTGATCAAAGTCGTATGTCATAACTCTAGTAAATCTTCTTTTGTGATAATATGGCTTGATCCACACCGTGGACATTGCGCTGTAATGGAGGGCTCTCCTTGAAATAGTTTTTCGGGGTTATCCTTATACGCAGCGAGTGCTGGTAAAATGAGTTTTTTGTTGCAACCACAGAAAAATCGGAACTTTCGACTTTCTAGTAGTTTCGTCTGTTCTGTTTTTTCAAATGAGGCTGCGACATTTGCATCTAGCGACTCAAACCATTCTTCGTCAAAGTCAGGTTGCGCCGCAAATAAGATAAACTCTTCGTTTGGTAGTTCGAAACACTTGCAGGGACGTTGTTCTGACTGGTTGTAATAGTGTTCGATCCATTTTAAAGGGTCTGTTCCTTCGACTTCAATGGTAGATGTATGTGGCTGAGTCCCCTTGGATAAGGTTTGGCAATAAAGGTAATTTCTATCAGGCTCTCGAATGTCTTCGGTAAAAATACGACCTGTGATAAACTCGTTTACGCTACCCCCGGTGACAAAAAGATTGACCCGTGGTGCTCGTAGATTAACAGTCCAAGCGATAGTTTCTCTCCAAGGTCGCGCCACGAGGTGTAGAGTAAGAACCGCGAGGCTTTGCTTCATCATGAGGTCAAGAGACCCTTCATACTTCAGACTATTCTCCATTAAGTGGATGTAATAATCAGTGTAGATCTCTGAAAACTTTCCTCGGACAGCGAGCACGTTTTTGTGCCTAACAAATATAGAGTCAATCTTCGCAAATTCCTCTGCGGATTGCATACGTTCATTCTCTGACATTATGCTTCACCAAAGCCTGAGCTGTCAGAAAACGCAACTTTAAATTCCCCTTCACATGAGAAGGAAGGGGAAGTGTTTTAGAATTATTCTAGAATACTTTCTTGGTTCATTGATTCACTTGGTGCACTAATTCCTGGGAGAGGAGGGATGCTGAGGCTTAAGTTAGAAGGTTTTGGAGGAGAACTCTCAAGTGTTGGAGTGACAGGTGTGGGGTTAGCAGGGCTTTTGGGTTTAGGAGTGCTTTGGGGGAGAGAAGGCACGCTTGGGATACTTGGTACGGAGGGGAGAGCAGTCGTTTTAACCGAGGTAGTTGAAGGTGGGGTATAGCTTGGTAAGCTTGGCGAGCTTGTGGGAGTTAGGATTGGAGGAGTGTTTTTTTGCTCTTCCAGTCTTCTGCGTGCTTGAGCCTTTTCTCGTTTTTCAATTTCCTTTAACATTTCGTCTTCGCTCTTTGGCGGAGTGACATATACAGGCTCAGACTGTTTCTTTTTCTTTTTTGTATAGCTTTTCTTTTTGGTAGTTTGAGCTTTCTTTGAATACTTTTTTTTCGCAGTTTTCCTCTTTTCCTCTATTTTCTTAATTTCTGGAGCATGAGGTTGAGTTTTTTGGAATCTATTCCGTATGGTGGAGCATGAGATCAAAAAAACGGATAAAAGAGCAATGCATGTATTTAGAAGAATTCGCATATAAATGATAGAGTGATTCGGGGGTATTAAAATTCACATTTTTCTCCAGAAGGGAAGCAAGAAAATCCCTCGAATAGAAAGGCGAATTTTATTGTAAAACTCTTGTCCTATCATATGGATTCTAAAAATCCATGCTTATGAAGAAGCTCTACATTAATTTATTTACATTTTCGCTGAGTCTTACCTTACTTAGTCTTACAAGTTGCTCTGTTTCAGGAGCGAGTGAAATAATGGCTTCGGCAAGTAAGCTCGTTGCTTCAAAGTCGGCACCCAATGAGGATTATGTGATTCCTCCTTATGCTCCGGAGCCTCCACTTAAGGTTACTTGGAATTCAGGACGTAAAGATATGAAAGTTTTAGCGATGACCTTTGATGATGGGCCTCATCCTCAAAACACGCCACGCCTTCTTGATATGCTCAAGCAGCGTAATGTAAAAGCGACATTCTTTACGATTGGTCGTAGTGTTGATCTTCATCCACAAATTGCCAAGCGGATCATTACTGAAGGGCATGAAATAGGTAATCATACATATACACATGGGAACCTTTCGAAAATGAACGAAAATGGAGTGCGAACAGAGTTAGACAAAGGGCGTGACGCGATTGTTAGAGCGACTGGTTCAACTCCTAAAGTTATGCGCCCACCATATGGAGCATTGTTAACGAGCCAGAGGCAATGGGTTGCAGACAATTATAGTTACCCTACGATTTTGTGGTCTGTTGACCCAATGGACTGGAAGGATAGAAATGCGGAAATTGTCTCTTCTCGACTCATTTCTAGAGCTCGTCCGGGAGGAATTTTATTAGCACATGACCTTCATAAGACAACAGTTGATGCAATGCCCAAGACCCTTGATTCGCTTTTGGATCAAGGATACACATTTGTCACTGTATCTGAGCTGATTGAAATGTCATCAGAATATTAAGGATTTATTGAGCTTTTATAGAAAGAGAAAGAAGGGGGCAGAGTTTAAATTTTGCCCCCTTTTTTAGCGTAAGTTTTATACGCTTATCCTAATTGAATAGGTACAATAGATGAACTTAAAAGCTGAGGTCGGGAGCGCTTTTTAAAATAATTCACCAGAAGTGTTTCCTGTCATTTGAGCGCCTATTTTTTCATAAGCGCTTGGCAGAGCTACTCTTCCTCTAGGAGTGCGTTTGACAAAGCCTTGCATGATTAAATATGGCTCATGCACTTCTTCTAGCGTAGCTGCATCCTCCCCCACTGCAACCGCCAAAGAACTTAATCCTACAGGGCCTCCGTAGAATTTGTAAATCATGGCTTCCAGAAGCCTCTTATCCATTTCATCTAAACCGTCCTCGTCAATTTCTATCATGCTTAAAGCATCAGCGGCCACTTCTCCGGTAATCTTTCCATTGGCACGAACCTGAGCGTAGTCACGAACCCAGCGTAACAAATTGTTTGCGATTCTTGGGGTTCCTCTCGATCTCTTTCCGATGGCGAGGGCGCCCTCGTCGTCGATAGAGACATTTAAGAGGTCTGCGGATCTTTTGATAATAACTACTAGTTCTTGAGCGTTATAATAATCAAGTCTGAGAGGGGTTGTAAACCGACTGCGTAGAGGTGCTGTTAACATACCCGCACGTGTGGTAGCTGCGACCAAGGTAAACTTTGGCAAATTGAGTTGGATGGAGCGAGCTGAAGGTCCTGAGTCTATGATGATATCTAGACGGTAGTCTTCCATTGCGGGATATAAATATTCTTCCACTGAGGGGTGTAGTCGATGAATTTCATCAATGAATAATACATCTCCCTTTTGCAGGTTGGTGAGGATACCAGCTAGATCTCCTGCTTTTTCGATTTGAGGACCAGAGGTGGTATGCATATTAGTCCCTGAGAGGGTTGCAATGATATTGGATAGAGTGGTTTTACCTAATCCTGGAGGTCCTGACAGTAGGACGTGGTCTAAGACATCGCCTCTAATTTTTGTTGCCTCAATCATTAACATCAAGCGGTCAACAACTTTACTTTGTCCATGGAATTCTTCAAATCCAGGGGGGCGTAAACTTTGCTCGAAACTCTCATCAGGAGGAGGGTTGAAAGGCGTAGTAAAAGAATCATCCATAAAACAGAAACTAAGCATAAAACTCAGTTTAGATACCATTTAAAAACCGATAATTTTACTTTACAATAGAGAGACCTCCCTCATACAGTCACTTTTACACAATAAAGATATTATGAAAGTTCTCTCATCATTAGCCTCTATGAAGCGTCGTCATGCAGCATGTCAGGTAGTTCGTCGTAAAGGCACTCTCTACGTAATCAATAAGGTAGATCCTCGTATGAAAGCTCGCCAAGGCACAACCAAAGGTACGAAGCTTTCTAAGAAAGGAGTTAAGTAAAACAAACACTCCTCACTTTAAAGAGAAATGAAACCACCAAAAGGTGGTTTTTTTATTTAGGGAGAAATCGTTTTCGCTCCTCAGGCTTCCAGCCGACGTCTGATAATATTTCATGCATTTTGGCGTCATCAATTAGACCTAAAGCTTTTTGGAGGAGTTTTTCGCGCTCCTGGAGATCAAAAATTCGCTCTTTTGTCTTTTGCAATAGCTCTTCACTTTCCGCTATTTGTTCTTTATTTTCTTGAATGAGAAGTTTCATTTTCTCGATTGGCTGTACTTCTTCCTTATCAGTTTTCTGAACTACAGTTTTACCTAATAAGGTAGAAATTTTATTATCCATTTCCATAGAAAAGAGGGTATAAATCTTAGGTCACCATAACAATAGAAAAAATGGCAATTGAGGAATATAATAACAGGTTTGCAGGGGTTAAGAGAATTTATGGAGACGCTAATGTGTCGGTTTTTAATTCATCTCATGTCATGGTTGTCGGGATTGGTGGTGTAGGGTCTTGGACTGTTGAGGCATTATCTCGGTCTGGAGTAGGCCATATTTCATTGGTGGATTTAGATGATATATGTGTTTCGAATACCAACCGTCAGGTTCATGCCCTTAACGGAAACTACGGGAAGATGAAGGCGCACGTGATGAAGGATCGAATTCGTCAAATCAATTCTGATTGTGAGGTTTCTGTCTATGATATGTTTTATTCAGAGAGAACGTCTTCTTTGATTTTGGATAGTACTCCCGATATAGTAGTCGACGCAATCGACTCGATGGCAGCCAAATGTCACCTTATAGCTTCTTGTAAGGAGAGGAATCTTCCTATAGTTGTCTGTGGAGGAGCTGGAGGAAGGCAAGATCTGACGCGTATCAAAACTGGTGACTTAGCTCAAGCGCATGGAGACAAACTCATTTCTTCTGTCCGAAGCAGGCTACGTTCACACTATGGGTTTCCCAAAGGTGGGGGGAAGAAAGTGAAGAAATTTAAAGTGCCCGCTGTGTTTTCAGATGAACCTATGACTTTACCGTCTACTTGTAATGTGGATGAGGATATATCAAATGCCCCTCGAAACCTCAATTGTGCTTCAGGATATGGTGCGGTCACTCATGTCACAGCGACCTTTGGATTGGCTTTAGCTCAGCTGGCTTTGGAGCATCTCAGAGATTCTCAGCAAGCTTCTTAAAGGGTGGGAGAAAAAATTTTAAAAAAAGTAGCACTTTATGCTTGCCTTTTGTCAAAAATTACGATTATAGTGCCAACGCATTCCGGTGTAGCTCAGCGGTAGAGCGGGTGACTGTTAATCATTAGGTCGTAGGTTCGATCCCTACCACCGGAGCCATAAATAACCCTTGTAAGTTTAACGCTTGCAAGGGTTTCTTTTTTTTAAATCATATTATCTAATAGATTAAGTAAACTATAAGATTTAGGTATATTCTTCTTGTGATTGGTAAGGTTAAATATGCCAATAGGTAATCCCCCAGCTTTGCTGGGGAGACTATCAAAGTTTTA
>CAYUKP010000067.1:6427-9497 GCA_964445335.1 uncultured Verrucomicrobiales bacterium | reverse complement strand
GGATTCATCAGAATCACCCTTAATTAAAAAGCGAGTTTTTCTTCAGAAAGGTTACAATTTCTGCATGCAGTTCATAATCCGTTATCAAGATGTTTTTATGATTCGCCCCCTTAACTTCGACCCAACGCTTTGTTTGAGCGGAGCAACCTTCATACAACCTCCTTCCCATTGCAGAAGGAATATAGGTATCCTCTACCCCATGCGCGACCAGTAATGGAACTTTAGAATGAGAAAGAGCTTTTGCCGAGTTTGCTCGTGTTATATCAAATTGAAATAGCACTTTAGCAGAGCTGAGAACAAAGGAGATAAGCCATTGCTTCTTACATTTGTCTTTGATCACATTCTCTAAGGTATCAAAAGTGGAAAGTAACACACAAGCTTCAAACAAGTCAGGTTGTCTCCCTACGAGGTGCGCTGCGTATGCTCCACCCATAGATATCCCCCAGACAACAGGTTTTTTCTTAAACCGCAATTCACGCTCCTCGGCTTCAATCATTTCCACTAAAAGCTTTTGCTCCAATGCTCCGTATCCGAAATAGCCTTTCTTCATCAGACTCTCTCCATGCGCAGGCAAATCTGGAATAATACAGCGATACCCGACAGCACAGTAACGTTCCGCCAGCGCGAAAAGGTTCTCTTTTCTACCATTTCTCCCGTGCAATAAAATGAGATGTTGATGCATCTCCCCAAAGGAGCTGTTATTTATCCCTCTGCTCTCTAGTTGCTTTCTTAAGACGCGACCTCTTTGGGTAGGAATATCTCCAAATGGCTCGACCACTACATAAGGAATTTCATCTCCCTTTACTACATAAGAAATCGCATGCTGTTCAGGGGTATTAAGCCAGCTTTTAGAATGAGGTGATAAGGTTGATGCTCTGGGACAATTAATACTCCAAACCACCACTAAGAGAGGCAAAGCTAAGCCTAAAAAAATAAATCCTAATGAATAAAAAAGTAACACTACCCATCTCATATGAGAAGAATGATTTCTTTAAACCAAAAGAAATCAAAACATTCCTCAAAAAACTCACGTTAAGGTCACATGCACTATCGAATGAAGATTTTGCGTTTTAAACAGTTTTCCCTCGTAGTGCCCTCCTTTGTTTATAATATATAAAACAAGAACCCTCTAAACATTTCATTAAAGCCCCTTTTCTCTCTTTCACTATTATATGAAGAATATTAAGCCCATAATCATCGCTGTTAGTCTCGCATTCAACGGACTCGCTTCTGCTGAAGAAAAAGAATACTACGTCCCCTTTATCGGAGATTATGGAGAAGAAAAGCAACTTGATAATCAACCTTTTAAGCAAACTAGCCCCTTTGTGAAAATGCGTGCATCCAATACGGATCCTGATGAGGAAAAAAAATTAAAGGAACCTAAGGAGAAAGCGAAAGCAGCACCCTACAAGATCCCTAAAACGATCATTGATTGGATCAAAAGGAACCCAAATCTCACATCTTTAACCAAGGCAATCAAGGCTGCAGACCTGGCTATTGCTCTCTCAGGACCGGGAGCCTTCACATTCTTTGCCCCAACCAATGAAGCCTTCGAAAAACTCCCGCCACGCGCTCTTGATACGCTCTTATTACCAGAAAACAAAGAAGCGTTGGTTTCCATCCTAACATACCATGTCATCTCCAAGAGAATGACGGCGTCTGACTTAAAAAGCGGGAAACTACAAACCTTACAGGGTTCTGAGATCTCTGTATTCAAAGACTCCTCTGGCTTATCAATCAATGGGGCTAAACTGGTAAAAAAAGACACAACCTGTCCCAATGGGATCATCCATGAAATTGATAACCTAATGATGCCTGAAATCCTTTTCTGATCCCTAGCCATTTAGCACTGCCTCTGCTCCTCATCGTGAGGCTTACGCTAGTTTCTCATACTTTTTAGCATTGCGTATTAGACAAACAAACGATTCATTAGACGTATGTCAACAATACCTGTTACGATCGCGGGCACTGGGAGTTATGTGCCTGAGAGAGTGCTTACGAATGCTGAATTAGAAAAAATTGTAGAGACGACAGATGATTGGATAACCTCTCGTACGGGGATTAAAGAGAGACGTATCTGCGCGGATGGGGAATCAACATCAGACTTAGCATTTAAAGCAGCAGAACGCGCTTTAGAAAACGCTCAAATACTCGCTGAAGACCTGGACCTCATCATTGTTGCCACGATTACCCCTGATACTTTAACTCCTGCAACAGCATGTTATGTTCAGGATAAGCTAGGAGCCCGTAAAGCCGTGGCATTTGATGTCTCAGCAGCCTGCTCTGGCTTCCTATACGCAATGGAAGTCGCGCGTAAAATGATTGGGTCAGGAGGATTTACAAACGCTCTTATCATTGGAGCTGAAAAGCTATCTGCCTTTACCAACTGGAAAGACCGCAACACTTGTATCTTATTTGGAGACGGTGCTGGAGCGGCCGTCTTACGTCCTTCAGCAGAAGGTGAAGGCAAAATCTTAGCCATGGAAATCGGCACGGATGGCGCCCAAACAGATATCCTCAACATTCCTGGAGGTGGTTCAGCTTGTCCTATTACTCTTGATAATGCGAACGACGGATTAGCCGCATTGACAATGCAAGGTAAGGAGGTCTTCCGCCATGCGGTCAACCGAATGAAAAGAGCCGCGATTAAGGTGATTTCAGACGCAAATCTACAGCCTTCAGACATTGCTCAAGTGATTCCTCACCAAGCGAACTTACGTATCATTGATGCCATTGCTGATCGATTGGACATTGAGAATGACAAGGTCTTTGTAAACCTTCATAAATACGGAAACACTTCAGCGGCGGCTGTTGCTATTGCATTAGATGAAGCTGCTCGAAGCGGTAAGTTTCAAAGAGGTGAAAACGTAGTCTGTGTAGTCTTTGGAGCGGGACTAACATGGGCCGCAGCAGCCATTGAATGGTAAACTTATGCTGACAGATACGCACTGCCACCTCGCATCACATCGGTATTCTCCAGAGGAAATGGAGGAGGTGATCACGAGAGCTCAAGAGGCCAAGGTCGCCCGAATGGTTACTTTGGCTACAGGAATCGAGGATCTCCAACAAA
>CAYUKP010000067.1:0-6327 GCA_964445335.1 uncultured Verrucomicrobiales bacterium | reverse complement strand
CAATCATTCTACGATTGCTTGGAGATTTATAAAGAATACAGCTCTCAATTAAAAGCTGTCTTTCACTGCTTCTCTGGTACATTCGAACAAGCTCAAGAAGTCATTACCCTAGGAGGTCTGGTATCGTTCACAGGCAACGTTACATTCAAAAGTGCTCACCTTATCAAAGAAGTTGCCCAGAAGCTTCCTTTAGGGTCTTTTATGCTAGAAACAGACGCACCTTATCTCTCTCCAACCCCTCATAGAGGAAAGCGAAATGAGCCTGCGCGCGTACGCGACATTGCAACATATATTAGCCTTTTGCGAAGCATTGAGGTAACAGAATTGGCTCAAATAACCGAAGAGGTTGCCCAGAGCTTCTTTTCCTTTAAATAGCAAAATCAACTTGCAAGAATATGGGGGATGGGTGTTTATATTCCCCCATAACCTTTATCCTTTAATCAACTATTAGAAGTTAATTTAAGGACTAAATAAAGAATACTAATATTATGGATATTATTTCATCACGCGTTCAGTCATTGACCCCATCTCTCACACTATCGGTTCTTACAGAAGTAAAACGACTCAAGGCCGCTGGTGAAAATGTTTACGGTTTAGCGGGTGGTGAGCCAGACTTTGACACGCCCGAACATATCAAGGAAGCTGCTATTAAAGCGCTACAAGACGGAAAAACCAAATACACCCCTGCAGCTGGTTTACCTGAGCTCCGTGAGCTTATTGCACAAAAGTTAAAGGATGATAATGGCCTCAATTACAGTGCCACAGACGTTGTCGTCAGCACAGGAGGTAAGCAAGCATGCTTTAATGCGCTATGCGCCGTCATCGAGGAAGGTGACGAAGTAATTATCCCTTCTCCTTATTGGGTCAGCTACCCAGAAATGGTGCGTCTTGCAGGAGGAAAGCCTGTCATCATTGAAACCCAAGAGAGTGACCACTGGAAAATAACTCCAGAACAGTTTGAGGGAGCTATGACTCCTTCTACAAAAATGATCATCATTAATACTCCAGGAAACCCTACAGGAGTAATCTACTCTAAGGAAGAGCTAGAGGCGCTTGCAGAAGTAGCGATTTCCGAGGACATCCTCGTTATGTCAGATGAGATTTATGAAAAACTCACGTATGGTGGTGCTGAGCACACCTCCATTGGGTCTTTAAATGATGAAATTGCGAACCTTACAATCACTGTTGGTGGCTTCTCTAAGGCCTATGCTATGACTGGTTGGAGACTAGGATACACAGCTGCTCCTCCTGCCATTGCGAAGGCCATTGCGACCATCCAAGGGCATACGACATCTAACCCTACTAGCTTTTCTCAATATGGCGCGATTGCGGCTCTCGAAGGCCCACAAACCTTTATTTCAGACCTTAAGTCGGAATACGACATTCGCCGTCAATTTATGTTAGGTAAACTCAAAAGCATCAAAGGAGTCCGCGTTGTCGAGCCTAAGGCTGCCTTTTACTTCTTCATCAATTGTATCGACCTCGGAATGAAATCTCAAAACCTCGCAGATAAGCTTCTGTCACGTTATCAAGTCGCAGCAGTCCCTGGAGCAGCATTCGGTCATGATTACGGTTTACGCATGAGTTACTGTACGACTTTTGACGTGTTAAATGAGGCTTTAGAGCGTTTCGAATCCTTCTGTAAAGAACACTAATCTTACTCGCTTATGACAACTTATCCAACCCAAGCTTTAGGAGTTGACTTAGAGCCTCTAATACTCGCTGTCAAAGATGCTGGACAAGCAATTCTAGACATTTATGACACCGACTTTGATGTAGAAATCAAAGGGGATGACTCGCCACTAACCGCTGCTGATAAAGCCGCTAATGAAGTCCTAATGCAATATGTGCAACAGCACACTTCTGATATCCCTGTCATTTCTGAAGAAAACAAAACGGTTGCATATTCTGAGCGAAAAAGCTGGAATAAATTCTGGCTCATTGATCCTCTTGATGGAACCAAAGAGTTCATTAAGAAAAACGGTGAATTCACAGTAAATATCGCACTCATCGTCGAGGGAGTACCAGCCCTTGGAGTGGTTTATCAGCCGACTACAGGAACTCTTTACCTCGGGATTTCAGAAGAAGGTTCATGGAAAATCACTTCTAACGGAGAAGCTCTCAAACTGGAGAAGCAACCACATTATACAGAATTATCTCAAATCAAGGTTGTTGCCAGTCGTTCTCATTTGAGTGATGACGTGGTGAAGTTTGTCGAGGATCTTAAAGCCCAAGGCAAAGAGGTAGACTTCATCTCCGCAGGTAGTTCCTTGAAGTTCTGCCTTGTGGCGGAAGGGATAGCGAATGTCTACCCTCGCCTAGGCCCAACTATGGAATGGGACACAGGCGCAGCTCACGCCGTCGCACTTGGAGCAGGAAGAGACGTGAAAGTAGCCTTTGAAGAACATCGCCTCAGCTACAATAAGGAGAACCTTCTTAATCCGTACTTTATCGTGGCTTAACAGATATTCTTCTGTTGTATAATCCTTCATACAAGGCCAACCTTTCACAGGGTTGGCCTCTTTTGTCTATGAAACCACACATAAGAACACTTATCATTGCGAGTTTAAGTCTCATCAGTCTTTGGCTAATAAGAACTCACCTGCGGATTATTCAGAATGATAAAGAGATCCTCTCTACCTCACAAGCCATCAAGGAACACCAACAATGTTTAGAGGACTTACAGGCCAATGTGGACTATAAAAGCCTTAAACTTAATAGTTCTCTCAAACTCAGTAACTCTCTAGATCAAACCTCTAAGCGACTAACAAACGGGCTAAAAGACGCAAAACAACAAGCGGGGAGTAAAATCCTCTCCTTAGACTCTGGTAAGCACCAGCTAGAAGATATTCAAAAAACATCACGTAAGCTCAGTGAAGCAGAAGAAAAAATTGCTTCCATCCAAAAGCTACAATCAGATAAGTCACAACTCATCCAGCTTATCTCAGATCTCACAGAGCAAAAAAAGGAACTCATCGCCATTCAAAAAAAGCAGCCTGCTTTATCATTTCAAGAAACGTCTTCACCAGCTCGTTTAAAAACGTCTGTTCTCAATGTCTTTGATACCTATGGATTTGTCTCAATTAAAGGGGGAGAAAATCTCGGAATCAAACCACACTCTATTCTACAAATCTCTCGAAAAAAGAAAGTGATAGCAAAGGCTATCGTCAGCCATGTCAGAGCTACCACTTCAGTTGCTAATATCATTCCTGATAGCGTGAATACATCCCTGCCTATTAAAGCTGGAGACGCCGTGACTTCCAGCCGTTAAAAAATTGCTCCATGAACAATCTCTTGCAAATCAAACCCCTTTTCTATGTCACGCTAAGCCTCGTGGCAGTCGGAATGTTATACCTCATTTTTTGGCAAACGCAAAAAGTGCGCGCCCAAACTCAAACATTAGATGAGCTAAAGGCAACCCTCTCTCCCGTTGCCCAACAAATTCAGAAGCTTAAGGTGACTCACCAAAACTTAGACTCACAGCTTAAAACTCAACTCGAAGCACAAGCGACTAAATCCCTGCATATAAAGCAACTCAAAGAGGAACTCAACGCTCTAGAGTCTGACATTATTCAGTCCAGTCGTGAACTAAACACTTTAAACAAGGAGAGAGAAAACTTCTTAAAGCTCAGTCAATCCATCCGATCCACTCTTGCGAGCCTCAGTATAGAAAATGTAACTGAAATCGACAAAACGAAAAAAAAACTAACAAAAGAGATAAAAAACCTGACCGTTCAAGTCGCTAAATTAGAAACTAAGGTTAATCAATTACGCAATTCCTCCTCATCAGAAACGCCTTCTATAATTGCCACCGTTCTCTCCATTAACACCGAATGGAGATTCCTCATTATTGATAAAGGCAAGGCAAATAAGTTTACTGAAAACGTAGGTGATAAGCTCTCCGTCACTCGACATGGTAAGCATATTAAAAATGTCACCCTCGAGAAAATACACGAGACCTACTCTATTTGTAACATAGTTACGAACCAATCTCGTGTTGCACCTATCCTAAAAGTGGGGGATCATGTGCTCATGACCCCTTCTGAATAAGAGAAACGATTCCTTACTACTCATACGTGTCCCACCCTTCGTTACTATAAGGCATCTCATGCGTCCAGTTTAACACATCATCTTGCACCTCAATAAAGGCTGCCCGATTATGAATAAAGAGCTCTTCATTACTGTAATCAACTCCTTGGTTATCGATATTATACCAATAGTCAGTTAAGGACAGAGCATAAATTGTATAACCTTTCGAGTTGATATTCCCAGCATAATCTCCAGCCCATATTTGAATTTGATCAGAGGCAGATTGCGTAAATGAACCAGTAAATAGATTGTCCATACTCATCGAAAGCTCTGCTGAGCTTTGCGACTCAGGGTAACCTAGTGCTATATGATTTAAGCCTGTCAGATCTCGATACAAAGGACGTATAAACTTGTTATAACGCACCGCACCAACCCTTAACTCTACATTCTGATCCGTTTCTAATAAATGTTGAATAAATACACCTTTACCAGGAGGAATTACAACCTTCATTCCTGATGTTCTATCCTCAACATCAGTCCACACACCCAAGAAATTGTTGTAGTAAATGTCATAACCATCTCGACTATATATCTGTATTTGATCAGCAGCAGATTGAGTAAACCCTTGGTCATATTCGTCTGTTTTATAAAGCTCACCCAAGACATGATGAGCTCTAATAATAAAGTGACTCCCCGATAAATCAGGCAAGGTAGACACGGTATTGTTATCGCTCGCCAAATCGACTTTAACCCCATCAGAGAGCCCTTCCTCCAGATCAAAACGATATCCTTCATAGTCACCGTCTGTAATTTCAATATAGCAAGGTTCATCACTCACTTTTTGCGAGGCATCATCTCCACTTAACGTCTGATCTAATGTAATGATTGACGTGTCATTACTAGTGATAACCCCTGTATAAAGAGGTTGATTCAATAGCGTTACCCCCTCGGTCTGAAGGCGTCCATCATGCACCACGACTTCCCAACCTTGTATCAAAGAATAGCTACCTTCGGTGTCACACGGTGTCACCGAGCGTAAACGTACAAACCCTTGCGAAACGCTTCCTGTCAACTGCTGTAAGTCCTCCCATTTATGCGTCTCTGTTCCGTCACCATTATCTGTGATTGTAGGATCACTTAAAGTCGTCCATTCACTATGATCTCCATTTGTAACGGCATCTCCTAAGTTTTCAATAAACTCTAAGATATATGTGGCATCAGAGATTGTTACAGGGACAGTAATCGTTGCTTCTACTGTAGCTCCTATTGTCGTCGTCAGTCCATCGAGGTTTTCTTGCACAACAAGTCCAGCAGCATAACTCGTAGCTACTCCATCCAGATAAACAAAATGGTCACCTTTATTAGGATGCGCTCCATATGAATATTCTTGAGTCAAGTCAAACACATCCCCATCGGAATCGTCGTCGGTAAAGTCCTCGCATTGCGAGGCTTCGCAACTTTCTAAATCCAATGCCACACAATCTGGATCACTACAATCGATCAAGCCGTCTCCATCATTATCTACCCCATCAATACACAAAAGTTCTGAGTCTTCACTACAACTATCGTCTATTAAGAGAGCCACACAATCTGGATCAGCGCAATCAATAAGCCCATCTTCATCGTTATCCATTCCATCCAAACAGGCACTTGTAGTCGCCTCAAAGCATTCACCATCTACACAGGTAGAAGTATTTGATGAACCTGAAATCGTAAGATCCTCTGCACTGTCTTCGCCTGTGGTTAAGGTATTCGTATAAAGTCCACGAGCGGTAGAATATGCGGTATTCGCATACGTCGCATCAGCAGACGCAAATGAAATTTGTATCTCTACCACTATAGATTCAGCAATGCCCAATTGCACCCCGTCAGCTAAGAGCTTTGTCTCGGTAAACCCGTCATAGAGTGTATTCAAAGTTGCGTTTTCACTTTGCACCGTCACAATTACACTACTGTCTTCCGGGTAGGCAGAGAGATTATCGGTGATTTGCACATTGTTCAAAATCTCATTTCCTACATTTGAAACGCTCAACAAATACGTAACTATATACCCTCCAGAACCGTCTTCTACAGCGCTATTTAAACTCTTTTCTAATGCTAAAGAGGGCACTAAAAGAGGGTCTGCTACTGTTGGTCTATTATCCACAACATCTTCTGTTGTACTGGAAAGAACCGACACAGGATCACTACTCGCATTTCCAGCACCCGTCACTTGGCCTTGATTGAGGTAATCCAAATTACTTTCTGGAACAAAGGTCACCACCAAGGATACCGTTTCCACCGCTCCTACCGCCATAC
>CAYUKP010000066.1:7641-9526 GCA_964445335.1 uncultured Verrucomicrobiales bacterium | reverse complement strand
TACTCAGTGCGACGACTCTAGGCGTTCTGGGGTATCACTTTGCATGGAAATACCTAGAGACCGCAACCGTTCAAAGCCTTACGTTACTCACACTCATTTCTCTCTTTTATACCGAAGCGCGTAAGGCACTACTCGACTTCTCTAGTCGCATTTATACCAGTTGGTGCGAATCTATAGAAGATGACTCATCAGTCAGAACAAATGACGGTGAGGCCAAGTCTCCAGCAAAGCACGAAAAGACAAAGGCCTTTGTGGATACTATCTTTTCTATCTTAGTGCTACTCTCTATGGCTACTATTTGGAATCATGGAAATGTCTTCGAGCTCGCCTTATCCAAGGTCATCCTCTGTACATGGACATCTGGAGACAGCCTCTTCTTTTTGAGCCTTTATAGTGTCACTACTTCCCTCTTTGTCCTTACCATTTCTCTACTCCTCATCAGGGCTCTCCCCACCTTTTTTGAGCTCTTTATTTTCCCTAAGTTCGAGATCAATGCCAGTCTACGCTATACGATCATTTCGGTATCCCGATATATCGCTTGTGCGCTCACCCTTTTTCTCACACTTGGCTATCTCCAAGTTGACCTAAGCAAGGTTGGATGGCTTGTTGCAGCTCTAGGGGTAGGCTTAGGGTTTGGGCTGCAAGAAATTTTTTCAAACTTTATTTGTGGTCTGATCTTACTCATTGAACGCCCTATTAGGGTCGGAGACACCGTAACCATTGATGGTGTCACAGGGCAAGTGACACAGATCAACACTCGATCTTCTACCATTACCGACTGGGATAAACTAGAAAACGTCATTCCTAATAAAACCTTCATCACCCAAAAACTCACCAACTGGTCTCTCTCTAACCAACTAAGCCGTATCATCATCCCCATAAAAGTAGACTACGATTCTGATCCCAAACACATCAAACAGCTCTTATGCACCGTCGCCGAAGGTAATGTATCAGTTGTCGCTGAACCAAAACCTTTCGCTCTATTTATCAAACACGCCGCAAGCTCTCTAGACTTCGAATTACGAGTCTACACAAAGGATATTGGCGCCAGAGCTACTGTCCAAGACACCCTCTTAACCGACATACATGAGACACTCAAGAGAGAGGGTATCACTATCCCTTATCCACAACAAGACATGAACATTCGATCTTTTGTGGACAAGTGATTAAGAATTAAATGGTCATATAACGAACGGCTAAAATCGCTAAAATAAGGAAGAACACACTAAACAAAACGCGATGCTTTCCTTTCTCTTTCCTTGCAAGGCTCATCTTCTCTTCACGCTCCAACCTTTCCTTTCGCTCTTGCATCTCTTCCCAATACTTTTCAATAACCTCATGTTCGCGACGAAAGGCCTCCTGATGGCTTTTCCACGGAATACGTTCTTGAGCGCTTTCTAGAATCGTCAGCTTTTCAGATCTTTGTCCACTAGAACTCTCTGGAACATTTGTAGAGCTTGAGGGTTCCACTTCTTCAACAGTATTATTCGAAGGGTTCGGTTGACTCATACAAACAGACTACAGAAAAACGTGGGGATAAACAACCGATATTGTACCCTATTGTTTTATAATATTAAAGCACCCTTATTAAAAAAGGGTGCTTTAACTTATATCAGTTAAACGGTCCAAAAGAACGCATTATGCCTTAGCACGCTTCCCTGTGACAGGGCATTGCCCTTGACTCCCACCTTGGTCTCTCGTGCACTCCTTCTTAGCGACTTCTTTCCCCTTGTCACACTCCTTCTTGTCACACTCCTTCTTGTCACACTCCTTCTTGTCACACTCCTTCTTGTCACACTCCTTCTTGTCACACTCCTTCTTGTCACAGGACTTCTTGTCACAGGACTTCTTGTCACAGGACTTCTTACACTCTTTTGCGCAACAG
>CAYUKP010000066.1:5213-7541 GCA_964445335.1 uncultured Verrucomicrobiales bacterium | reverse complement strand
CATCCACTACATTTTTTTTCTGGAGCAGTTGTTGTTTCTGGGGCAGCCGCTGTTTCCGCAAAAGTAAAGCTTAATGAGGCGATTAAGCCTAAGAATAATCCGATAAATTTCATAGAATATATAGTAGTATAGGGTTTAGTAATATGTAGCATTGTTTGCTATCTTCTTACTATAAGAGAACAAAACACATTATTTATTCTCTTCAATTTTAAATTTTTTCTCTCAACGGTTTCATAAATCATGAATGCTCTCCCCTTCATCTCCCAGACTATAGAAGCTTCAGCAGTTATTGCAGGGGCGATCTATGGAGTTCTGCTGGCACGCCAAAACAACATGGATATCGTTGGCGCATTTTCCTTAGCTTTCATCCTTTCCTTTGGCGGAGGCACTCTACGAGACCTTCTACTTGATAGACATCCTCTATTTTGGATCAAGGCGCCCCACTATCCCGTCGTCGTCTTTGGCATCACAATTATTATTTCCTACTTCTACAAGACTCCAGGAAAAATGACCAAACTCCTCAATATTCCTGACGCCTTTGGTCTCGGGCTCTTTAGCATTTCTAGTACAATAGTCTCTCTCGAATGCGGCACTTCATACTTTGTCGCCAGTCTTCTCGGAGTGGTTGCGGGAACCTTTGGAGGTGTGATAGGAGATATCATTTGCAATCGTGTTCCTAGCCTGTTTAGTAAGGAAACTACCCTGTATGCGACCTGTGCCTTTTGTGGAAATTGGGTCTACCTTCTTCTCAAGCCATACGATACCTTAACGAATATCGTAGCTCCTCTCTCGATCATCTTTATTGTCATCTTTCGCTTTCTCGCATTGAAGAACAACTGGAACTGGTCATTACCAGAACCACAAAGAGAATAACCCTCGGATCAACTGAAGAGTTGCAAAGCCTTATTTTGAGACGATGATCTAGAGTCTCCTCATGAAAAAAGCTCTTTGGTGGATTAAGCGCGACTTCCGATTACTCGACAACATAGCCTTCACCTCTGCTCTGCAATCCGCAGATCAGGTCTTACCTCTTTACGTCTTTGAGCCTGATTCCATCGCTCAGCCAGACATCTCACCCATGCATGTTTGGGCATGGATCGAGGCGCTCCGTGACCTAAAGGCCAACTGCCAAGCTAAAGACGGTGACCTCCTGATATCCAAGGGGATGATCCTCAAGATACTCACAAATCTTCACCAACACTGGGGTTTTTCTGAGATTTACTCTCATGAGGAAACTGGTAACGGATGGAGCTATCAACGTGACCTCGCTGTCGCCCAATGGTGCAAACAAAACGGCGTCCAATGGATCGAGTTTCCTCAAACGGGTGTCATTCGTGCGCTTAAGAGCCGAGACCTCCGCTCGGCTATAATCCAAGAACGTCTATTCGACTCCTCTCCCCTCCCCGTCCCTCGTGACCTAAAGTTCCCTAAGGAATTCAAAACCCTCTGCGCTCAGCGCCCCCTTCCCAATCTCTCTAAACTCTGTGATCTCACCAGCTATCCCGCCATTCAATGGGACATGCTTCAAAAAGTCTCCGAATCAGACGCTCTCGCTACCCTCGAAAGCTTCCTCACGCAACGAGGCCGTTGGTATTCAGGTGGGATCTCTTCGCCTAATAAGGCCATGACCTGTGGATCTAGGCTCTCCGTACACCTCGCATGGGGGACGATCAGCCTACGCTACGCCTTTCAGCAAACCTTACAGCGTATCGCTGACACCCAATTCTTCCAATCACCAGAAGATAGCAAACGGTGGGGCAAAAGCCTTCGCGCCTTTACCTCACGACTCCACTGGCATTGTCACTTCATCCAAAGACTCGAATCTCAACCCGAGATGGAGTTCACCGCCCTCAACCGCGCGTATCGCTCCTTACCTTACGAAAACTCCCCACATAAGCTTCGCGCATGGCAAACAGGAACCACAGGATTCCCGATGATTGATGCCTGTATGCGCTGCCTCAATGCCACCGGATTTATCAACTTCCGCATGCGCTCCATGCTCGTAAGCTTTGCCTGCTACGGGCTTCATTTAGATTGGCGCCTTATCCATCCTCATCTGGCACAGGTCTTTCTGGACTACGAACCCGGCATCCACCTCTCCCAACTCCAAATGCAGGCAGGCATTGTAGGTATTAACACCATACGCGTCTACAGTCCGACGAAACAAATCATCGATCAAGACCCCGAATGTGTTTTCATAAAAAAATGGATTCCAGAGCTCGCCTCCTTTACGGCAGACCAAATCTTGTCTTACGAATCGATTATCTTAGGCAACTACCCCTCTCCCATTGTGGATTTCAAGGCAACATCTAAGGTCATGAAAGACCG
>CAYUKP010000066.1:1631-5113 GCA_964445335.1 uncultured Verrucomicrobiales bacterium | reverse complement strand
TCACAGACAGAATCTATCCTAAGTTTAAACCCATCTGTGCTCTGGGAAAAACAGCGGGTTGGCAACCCGCTCTCTCCTTCGTATTGGCTCACACTACAGCAAATGCTGAGCGGCAGTTTCCACATCTTTATCGCCACGGCCAGACATATTGCAAATGATGATCTCATCCTTAGACATTTGTCCGGCAGTCTTGAGAACATAGGCAAGACCATGCGAGGTCTCTAATGCTGGGAGAATCCCCTCCGTTTGTGAGATTTCTCTGAACGCTGCAAGAGCCTCATCATCGGTGGCGTAATCATACTCAGCACGCCCAAGCTCTTCTAGATATGCATGCTCTGGCCCAATCGCAGCATAGTCTAAGCCCGCACTAATCGAATGCGTGAGTTCGATTTGTCCATCTTCATCCGCGAGAAGCCATGTCTTTGTGCCCTGTAAGACCCCTAGTTTTCCTCCTTGGAATCTGGCGGCATGACGCTTCGGCACAATGCCGTCGCCTCCAGCCTCGACTCCCACCATTCGCACGCCCTCGTCACCAAGGAATGGATGGAAAAGCCCAATGGCATTCGATCCGCCACCAACACAAGCCACTAGTAGATTAGGCATTCTGCCTTCCTTCTTTAAAATCTGCTCTCTTGCTTCGAGTCCGATCACTCGATGGAAGTCTCTCACCATCATCGGGAATGGATGAGCTCCTAAGGCCGACCCAATAATGTAGTGCGTATCCTCTACAGTTGTCACCCAGTCTCTCATCGCTTCATTCACAGCCTCCTTGAGAGTGGCCTGACCTGCGGTGACTCCCACGACCTCAGCACCCATGAGACGCATCCGCGCCACATTTAGAGCCTGACGCTCCATATCGACCGCGCCCATATAAACACGGCATTTCATTCCAAATCTCGCACATACGGTTGCAGTAGCCACCCCATGCTGTCCTGCGCCTGTCTCAGCAATGATACGAGTCTTCCCTAGTCTTTTCGCCAATAAGATCTGACCAATGGCATTGTTGATCTTGTGCGCTCCTGTGTGGAGAAGGTCTTCACGTTTAAAGTAAATCTTAGCCCCTCCGAGCTTTTCCGTTAAGCGATCCGCATAATAGAGCGGAGTCGGACGCCCACAGAAGTTCATCAAAAGATCGTCTAACTCTGCTTGAAAGGTCGGGTCTGCCTTGGCTTCCAAATAAGCGGTTTCCAGATCCAAGAGTGGCGTCATCAATGTTTCTGGGACAAACATGCCGCCAAATTGACCAAAATGGCCTGTCTTATCAGGTAAGGAATTCGTCATAGTATTTGCTGTCAAACTGTAGCAAACTTTATGCAAAGAACAGGAGAAATTTTGAAATTCTCGCCCCACAAAGCAAAAAATTCCCTCGTAACATTCGATTTAAGGCGTGCATTTATCCTCAGAAAACGACATAATTCTTTTGTGTCTTCAGATATAGTTCACATCATTAAGCTCTTAGACGATCCTGATCCCTCCGTACAGGTGGCGATTGAAGGATTTTTAGAACAGTTCGACGGGAACATCAGCGAACATATCGTGGGAGAAGCCATCAGCCTGACCAAAGCCCAGCGAACGCAGCTTTCGGGCTACCTCTTACCTGGACGTAAAAAAGTGCTCCAAGACAATTGGTTTGTCCCCAATCGATTTCAGCTCGCCGATAGTCGCGACGTAGATTCTCTCGAATATTTGTTATCACTCCTTTCGGACTTCTTGCATGACGGCATCACCCTACGTCCCTCTCTGGCTGATTCATTAGACCAACTCCTCGACGAAGTCCACACTGCAGGAGCTGGTGACAGCGTGAGCGACCTCGTAAAGTTTCTCTTTAAGTCTGGACAGTTTACAGGCAACCGTGCGCGTTACTTTTCCAAAGACAACTCAGATCTCGTATGGGTGCTCAACCACTCGACAGGTAATCCCATTTCTCTCGTTGCCATCCTTATTCTCATCGCTCATCGATTAGATTTGGAGGTCGAAGGATGCAACTACCCTGGGCACTTTCTGGCATGGGTTCCCAATGGAGACAAACCGTATCTCTTAGACCCCTTCAACCGAGGCCGTATTCTCTCTCCTCAGCAGATTATGAGAGACAATTCAGGCATCTCTGAGCGAGCAAAAAAAGCCCTCTCTGGGCCATGCGCCCTTCGGAGTGTAGTCGTACGCACCCTCAACAATATTGAGACCTCAATGCTCAAGGGACACTTTACGAGCGACATCGAACTGATGAAGCAACTCAAAGGCTCTTTGTCATCCGTGTCCTCAGCCTAGACTCTCTCCTCGTGGCCATTATACCCAACCTTCCTGCTGATCAGAGACCTCGCGAGAAACTCATCAAACAAGGGGCGCAATCTTTATCAGATGCAGAGTTGATCGCGATTTTTCTCAGAACTGGTATCCAAGGCGAAAGCGCCATCGAAATCGGGCGCAAACTTATTACCCAACATGGCTCCCTGTCTCAACTCGGACGTTTAGATGCCTCGGAACTCGCAAAAACAAAAGGTTTAGGAATAGCGAAGTCTTGCCAATTACTCGCCTGCTTTGAGTTAGGGGCAAGGGTAGCGAAAGAAGACTTAACCAAACAGCCCTTGCGGGAAGCGTCCGAGATTGCACGCTTTCTACAGCCCATCTTAAGCCACCGTAGCACAGAGACCCTGCTAGTCTTGGCCGTGGATACAAAGTTACGCTTGATCAAATACCAAGAAGTATCGCAGGGAGACCTAAACTCCACCATTGCCCATCCAAGAGAAATTCTTCGTCCGGTCATTCTCCACCAAGCCGCGGGGTTCTTTCTAGCACATAACCACCCGAGCGGGGATCCAACCCCAAGCCGTGCCGACAAGGAAATGACCAAGCGGATCAAGGAGGCGGCTCAGATCATGTCGATTAAACTCTACGATCACCTCATTATCGGGCACGAATCTAACGCTCATGAGAGTTACTACTCCTTTGTGGAAGCAGGGCTTTTATAGCCTAGACTTCCCCCTCTCCTTCTTTGTATGAGGGGGTATGCCAAACATTCACCCTACAGCACTCCTCTCTGATGAAGTCACCGTAGCTCCAGATGCTATCATTGGGCCTTATTGCGTCTTAGAAGGTCACATCACTATCGGTTCTAAAACCCGTCTCGCCGCGGGAGTTCACGTGTTTGGCAGGGTAGAGATTGGAGCGGAAAACACCATTCATTCTCATGCTGTGATTGGCGACCTCCCCCAAGACCTATCATTCGACCCTCAGGCCGATACAGGAGTATCCATTGGCGACCGCAACACCATCCGCGAAAACGTCACCATTCACCGAGCTACTCAAGAATCGGGCAACACGGTAGTAGGGAATGATTGCTTACTCATGGCAGGAGTTCACCTCGGACATGACAGTTGCCTAAGCAATCATGTCATTCTCGCTAACAACACCTTACTCGGGGGCTTTGTCACGGTAGGAAGTCGAGTATTCCTCGGAGGAGGAACGGTAGTGCACCAGTTCGT
>CAYUKP010000066.1:0-1531 GCA_964445335.1 uncultured Verrucomicrobiales bacterium | reverse complement strand
GTCAAGAACCCTTCAAGAAAGGGCATTATGTCGCGCTAACCTTGGGCTTACCAACGACCAAATCACACGCCTTACGCAAAACTCGTTCCACATCGTCCATCATCAGATAAATGCTTGGGACAAGAATCAAGGTGATAAGCGTGGCAAACAAAATCCCAAACCCTAGAGAGACCGCCATTGGAATAAGGAATTTGGCCTGCATATCGGTCTCTAGAACCATGGGCATGATGCCAACGAAAGTCGTTAGAGAGGTCAAAATAATCGCTCTAAAGCGCGCAGCACCTGCGCGACGCGCAGCTTCCTTCCTACCGTATTCGGTTTCGTAACGTGACACAAAGTCCACAAGAACTAAGGAGTCATTGACAACTACTCCTGAGAGAGCTGCGATCCCACACATCGACATAATACTAAGGTCTATCCCCATAATCACATGGCCGATCACAGCTCCAACAATTCCGAAGGGAATGACTGACATGACAATAAGGGGCTTCAGATAACTCTTGAGAGGAATCGCCATGAGCACATACATTCCGAGAAGCGCTACTAGATAGCCGAGTTTGATCTGCGTCATGGAGTCTTGCTGATCCTTCACCTCACCATCGGGACTAAAACGCACAGATGGGAAGCGCGCCACCGTAGCGGGAAGAATCTTAGAAAGGAACGCTTGTTGCACATCCTTTTCGTTCGCCAAGGCGGCATCAACGTCAGCTGAAATCTTAATAGAACGTTGGCGATCGATACGCTTAATAGTCGAGAGACCTTCACCTTCCACGAGCTTAGCTACTTGGAGGAGGGGGATCTCGGCACCTGAGATCGGCGAACGCAACCTAAGCTGCTCTAAGCTCTCAACCGATAGTCGCTCTTGCTCAGGGAGGCGCACCATAACCTTTACATCATCCTTCCCTCGCTGAATCCTTTGGGCTTCGATACCATAAAAGGCCCAACGCACTTGAGTTATCACATCTGCTAGGGTAAACCCGAGAGCCTTTCCTGATGGCGTGAGCTCCTTGAAGAGAATTTCTCGTGACCCACGTCGGTTACTATCCGTAATGTCGATTGCACCAACAACCTTCGCTAACTCCTCACGCGCATAAGCAGACGCCTGTTCTAACTCTGCAAGGTCAGACCCAATGAGGTTAATATCAATCGCCTTCGCTCCACCACTGGCCTGACTCACAAAGCTAAGCTCGACAGCGCCAGGAATAGTGCCCACAACCTCACGCCAACGAGAAGCCATCTCAGACCCCAAGACATTTCGATTCTTGGCCTCAGTCAACTGAACCGATATTTGTCCAAGGTTTGACTTAATGGGGGGAGAACCAGCAGAAAAGTCTCCTTGCTTCTGTCGGACACCATCCGTGCGCACCCAATGCTTAATCACGGTCTCACCATCGTGCCCCGTAAACTCCTCCTTTAGAGTTTCTAGGCCTCCTTCCAGTGCATCCAAAGCCACTTGTGTTTTGGCAAAAGGCGTCCCTTCGGCAAGCTCAAGGTTTGCCACTAAGACATCGCCCTCGACATCAGGCAAAAA
>CAYUKP010000065.1:0-9583 GCA_964445335.1 uncultured Verrucomicrobiales bacterium | reverse complement strand
TTCGATCCATTCGTCTAAACCAACATTTAGGGTCGAACATTCGAGAAGGGCTGAAAAAGGGTCTATAGTCTGAAGGTCTATTGTTTTAGAGGAGAGTGTTTGAGATTTCTTTTGATCCTTGGCCAGTAATTCTAACAAGAAAGATTCAAACTTTTTGATATTAAAGTTTTTCATGAGTAGAGGGTAATAATTTATAAGAATCTAAAGAGCATTATATTTTTTAAATTTACATATTTTTCTCTTATTTTTAACTATTCTAGTATTTTGGTTGCAACTTTTTGAGAAATTTTACATTCTCAGTAAGAGGTTGGCTTTTATTATTATAGTTTTCTTTAGAAGCTATTTTGTCTTTTCTTATGTATTTTGTGTTAAGGAGGTTGTTAGGTGAGTAATTTTTCTACATCTTTGGATGCTAAAAGGTCTTCGTTATATCTGGCTTTACTTATCTTGATTTCAGAAATGATGTTCTTTCTACCATTCTCGTTGGTAAGGGTCTTCAGGCCAACGATACTGGAAGTATATGAACTGACCAACCTTCAGCTTGGAAGTGCTATGTCGGTTTATGGGGGCGTTGCTATTTTAGGCTACTTCCCTGGAGGGATTATAGCTGATCGTTTTAGTTCGAAGAAGCTTATGATTGTGTCCCTTATTGTGACAGCTTTGATAGGTACACCCTTATTGTATCGACCCTCGCCGGTGGTTCTTACGTTGATTTATATGTGTTGGGGGATCTCGACCGTGGTGCTATTTTGGTCTGCTTCGATCAAGGCTGTCACCCAATGGGGAGAGGGGAGTAATCAAGGCGTGGCATTTGGTCTTCTGGAAGGGGGGCGAGGAGTAGTATCTGCGTTATTGGCTACAGGACTTCTTTTTATTTATAAGCAGGGGATTCCTATCGATATTGAGCCAACATTGGATCAGAGGGCTTGTGCGTTTCGTATCGTGCCGTTCATTATTATCTGTGCCATGCTTGCCTTATCTTTGGTGTGTTTAAGGTTCTTCCCTGAAGCGTCTCCAGAGAGGGCGCTGGCGAGAGAAAAAATAAGGTTTGGAAAGCAAGATGTTTTGGCGATTTTTCGGCTCCCATCTATTTGGTTTCTTTCGGTTATAATTATTTGTGCCTATGTTGGGTTTAAGGTGACAGGGGTCTTTAGCCAGTATGCTAAAGAGGTATTAAAAATGTCTGAGATGGATGCGTTGAAATATGGCGTGGTTGGCTTTTACTGTAGGCCTGTGGCTGCATGTTTAGCGGGTTATTTGGCAGATAAATACGAAGCTTCATATATGATATGTGCTAATTTTTTTATTCTCCTCGTATCTAGCCTATTATTGGGGGGGAATTATATACAGTCGGGGATGGTTATGCCGTTTGTTCTCACGTTAACGAGTTGTTGTTTAGGTGTTTATGCTTTAAGGGGGCTTTATTTTACAACTATTCAGGAGACGAAAATTCCGTCTTTATATATTGGTTTTGCAGTGGGCATTATCTCAATGACAGGTTATTCGCCTGATATATTTGTTGGGCCGATTATAGGATACCTTATGGATTCGGCTCCTGGGGCTCAGGGGGTAAAAAACGTCTTCCTCTTTGTTGCGAGCTTTGCTGGAGTTGGTTTGGTTACAAGTGTGTGCTACGCACGATACCTAAAACAGGTTACCTGTTAAGGTAACCTGTTGTGCAAAATCGAGGAGTTAAAAACTTTGCTTTAGCCAATTGTTTCGGCTCCAAAGTATGGAACAAGTGCCTCGGGAATAGTTATGGAACCATCTTCTTGTTGGTACTGCTCCAAGAGCGCAACATAAAGTCTAGGGAGGGCAGTTCCTGATCCATTGAGGGTGTGACAGAACACATTTTTTCCGTCTTCATTCTTGTAACGAAGTTTCATGCGACGCGCTTGGTAATCCCCGCAGTTTGAGCAACTAGAGACTTCTAAGTATTTGCCTTGGCCTGGAGCCCATACCTCGATGTCATAGGTCTTGGTAGCGGAGAATCCAAGATCTCCAGTACAGAGCTCAATGATACGATAGTGAAGGCCAAGCCTCTGGAGTACGCTTTCGGCATGACTAGTGAGCTGTTCGAGGGCCTCAAAGGATTTGTCTGGGTGAGAGATCTGGACAAGTTCTACCTTGTCGAACTGATGCATACGAATAATGCCTTTGTTGTCACGTCCTGCACTACCCGCTTCTCTACGGAAGCAAGGTGTGTGTGTACACATTTTGATAGGGAAGTCTGACTCCTTGAGGATCGTATCTTGATAAATATTAGTGACGGGAACCTCAGCAGTTGGGGTGAGGAATAAGCCGTCTTTTTCTAGCCCATACATGTCATCCTCAAACTTAGGAAGTTGTCCTGTGCCAATCATGCTTTCACGACGAATAAGGTACGGAACATTGACTTCTTCATAGCCGTTTTCAGAGGTTTGAATGTCGAGTAGGAGATTTATAAGAGCTCGTTCTAATTTTGCTCCAGCTCCTTTGTAGAGAGCAAAGCCACTTCCGGTGATTTTTCCTGCGGCCTCAAAGTCTATGAGCCCATGTTGCTCTGAGAGTTCGACATGGTCTTTAGGTTCATTGATGACAGGCTTTTCACCCCAAACTTTGATCTCAGGGTTGTCTTCTTCGGATGTACCAATAGGACAGGCTTCGTGAGGCGTGTTAGGAATGGACAGGAGTAAGTCTGATTGTCGTGTAGCTGCGGTATTAGACTCTGTATCTAAGGCTTTAATGGCTTCACCAATCGTTTTTACCTCGGATTCGATCATGCTTGTATCTTCTCCTTGACCACGAAGCATTCCAATTTCCTTCGATTTTCTTTTACGTTGAGATTGGAGTTCTTGCTTTTTTGTTTCAGCGACTCTTCTCGCTTCATCACATGCGAGAACTTCATCAACCAATTCTGAAGAAGAGTCATTACGAGCTTTCAGTTTAGCTTTTATTTGTTCTGCATCTTCACGGAATAGCTTTATATCCAACATTTCTATCGCTTAGAATATCAATTTACTGGCGGAAAGAAAAAACTCAAACTTTTCAGGAGCTTATTTTACTAGGGAATAATGCAAAAAAATTATTTTATCAGATATTCGCTTTAAAAGTGTATTTAATAAGGTTGATTTCGCTATAATTTTGTAAAACAATTTTATATGAATCGAATATACGACTTTTTTAAAGTTACGACGCAAGTCGTTGGAGTGACTGGGTTGATGTTAATTACAACTCAATGTGGGGATGAAGAACCCGTTAACGAGACAAGTCGAACGGAGGATACTCAAACGAAGGTGACTCGTTCGAAAGATATACGTTATGATGAGGGGATAGCTTTAGAGCAAACAGAGACCTCTGTTCCTCTAGCTCCTGCAAGTTGGGCGGGGAGAGACCCTGCGGATATTGCGGAGCAGTTTCAGGCGGATGGAGTGTGGGATCAGGAGAAGGGGGACTTTTACAAGACTTGGGGAGTCTTTGATCCTCAAGCGGCTCTCGCTCATATTGAGTCTGGTGACCGTAAAGGATTGACGGGGCTTAAAGCGTCTGTGGTGCAAGGATGGGCTTCATCTGATATTACTACCGCAAGGGAATGGATTAGTAAACAAGCTCCGAATGCTGAGCGGGCACACTATGTAACACAAGCGATTCAAGCTTCAAGGGTTGACGAAGTTAACTTGAAGCGAAACCCTGAACTAGAGTCTTGGTTGATAAAGGAGCAAGGAACACCTGGTATCAAGCAGGCTATGCGAGTGTATGCAACGCCTTTATTGTCTCAGGATTTGGATGGTACGCTAAAGTGGATTGGACAAGGTTTGGAAAAGGGAGCCTTACGAGAAGGAGTCGCAAGAGGTATTATGAAGTATACGGCCTCACAAAGCAGAGTGGATCTACGAGATAGTTTGATAAACTGGATGTCAAACACAGAGCCTGGAGACTTTCGAGATGATATGATTTATGCCTATGTGCAGGAAAATGCTCAATATGATGTTGAGACGACATTAAGTTGGGCAAAAGTCATTAAAGATGAGGATTTGAAAGAATCTGCTGTAAAAATATGTGAAAGCATGCAGTAGATGAATCTAACACATTTGTATTATGCCAAAGTCTAAAACAGGAATTTTAGGGAAAATGAATCCTCAGGGGAACCGTAAAGAGGGGCACGGGAGTCCTTTTGTGACAAAAACTGCCTATGTTCTTGTGGGTTTTCTTGTCGTATACTTTGCGGTGACAACTGTTTCTAATATTACGGTTCCAAAGTCTCCTCAACAGTCGCAACAGCAGGTTATTACAACGACTACTAATAATGTAGCAAATGCAAACCCTGATTCGTTGACGCCGTTAGCTTTAGGTAGCGTGAGGAACCCAACTCCTATCAGGAAAGTGTTTGAGAATGGTGACTTTGAATCCCCTTCAATTTCGCCATGGCATTATTTAGATAATACGCAATGGGGTGGATTTAAGGTTGTGCAAGAGCCTTCTTCTAATGGAGGTGCTCCAAACCAGTTTGTGAGAGTAGATGCTTTGACTTCCGCTCCAGTTCCTTCATTAAAGGTTTTCGGTGCAGTACAAGAGTGGAATACCGAAGAACAAATTCCAAACTATTTGAATTTTCAGATGAGAGTTCATGGAGAAAAAAAACTTTGCTCTAAGCAATATGCTCAGGCAGTTGTTATCTTTCTTAAAGAGGGCGCCGAGGATCCTAAACATAAGAACTTGCAGTTGAGGATCGTCTTACACGGAGTGGAGAAGCAACCTTATTATATGAGTAATGCGAAGTTTCATGTGAACCCTCCTTATAAAATGTCTGCGCAAGGGTGGCGTAACTACAGTTTGCCGATTTTAGATTGGTTTAAGAAGGGGTTTCCAACAACTCCAGATGGGCATTGGGAAGGGGGTCGTATTCGTCTTTTAGTAGAAGCAAGGTACGACAACTTACCAACCACAACACCCGATGGAGTTTCTGTCATTTCTGCTGATTATGACAATATATCCTTTAGCGCTACGCCTCAATAATTTAAATAGGCTCACACATGATGTGTGAGCTTTTTATAACATATTTTAACAAGTGAGTTTTAGGCTTTGTTCAGAATGTTTTAATAGCGTAACTCCTCCTGCGCTTAATACGGTTTTTGTGTGCCCTCATTGTAACGCGGAGATTGTCTTTGTGGATGAGCAATCTCATATGTCAACAAAGGCTCCACAAAAGCAGGCTGAGGATGTATATGCGCTTTGCGGGAAAGTAGAATCACCACATTCTAGCGAGGCTAATGTAGGAGATAAGGCTGCAAATGTTGAGACCTGGGATGATTCTGTTTTTGAGATCAATGATGCGACCTTTGAAGTAGGAAGCGAGGATCAGTTGAGACCTGTGGAGCCAAAAGATAATGTAACGATATTTGACAGTCTAGAGGGGGGCAGAGAGCAACCCAAGGAGGTGCCCAAAAATTTTGCATTTACCTCTTCTTCGAGGACAACTCGCTCTGTAGAAAAGCGAGACAACGTTGAGCAGTCTATATTTGATGTGGGTGATATGCCTAGCACTCAGTCATATCGAAGCAACTCAACTAAACGCCCTAGCGATGAAGTTGAGTTGTTAGTCCGTGAGAGTGTCGGAGTGGCAAGGGCTCAAGGTAAGGTTTCTCGTAACAAGCGTCTAAAGGGGGTTTACATATTGGTTACAACTCTTTCTGTTTTAGTATTAGGAATTACATTTGTTTTGTTATTCTTATTCTACCAACGATCTGCGCAAACGGATATTTCAGAAGCCGTGGCGCTAAAGAAGGTGTTAGACAAAGATCATAAGGTATACAGTGAAATATATGATTCAACGGTTGCTCATGATTTATTGGAAAAGTTTTTTGAGGCGTCTACCCCTAATCAAGCTTTGCAATACATCTTACCAGACCGTACGATTGCTGAGAGTGTCAGAAAATACTGGAGGCCAACTCAATATGATAGGATGAAAGCGATTAATGCGATACCTATGAGTAAGCATGAGGGGCAGGTGTATTATTTTGAATGCACAAATGATGAACTGAATGTGAAGCATATTTATCCAGTCATTTCATCTAAATGGCAAGAGACTCCGTTAGTCGATTGGAGGTTTCCTAGCCAAATTCAGGATATGCCCATTAGTGAAGCCATCGAGGTTCAACATAAAGGCTTTCTTAGTGTGCGTTGTGGAATTACGGTCGAGGATTACTATAATTATCGCTTTTCTGATCGCGAAAAATGGCAGTCATTTTCATGTTGGGATACAATATCCTATACGGATTCTACAAAGAATAGGATTGATGCCTATGTAGCGAAAGGCTCAGAATTGCATCAAGAGTTGTTAAAGGAGATTAATAAGCAATCTGGTTTTATTGCAAAGCAAGCGAGTCTTATACATGTAAACACTCAAATTGAAATGTTGCATAATGAGCCTGTAGGGTTGGAGAAAATTCGTTTAACTAACACCCTTCCTCCTTATAAAGGTAATGCAAATATTATTCTAGAGCTTAATATTGTAGACCCTCAGAATAATGTGGCCGAGATTACGAAAATAATTAGCACCAAAGTAGTGGATTATTATGAGCAATATCAGCTTCCTTATCTTGTAAAACGTAAATAACCCTTGCATCGAGCCTTAGAATCTCTACTTTACTGAGGTTCTAAACATACGTTCGGATGGATTTCTACAGTACTAAAAACGCAACAAGTAAAGTCGATTTAAAAGAAGCTGTTATCAGATCTTTACCACCCGATAACGGTTTGTATATGCCTTCTCATATACCTGTACTAGGAGAAGGGTTCTGGAGTGAATGGAGAGATTACACTTTTGCTGAGTTGGCAGAAGCAATAGTTAGGCCCTTACTTGGGGCAGATATTCCTACAGAGGATTTAAGCTGTATCGTCAAGGATGCTATTAATTTTGATGCTCCATTAGTGTCCTTAAATGATAAGTTACATGTCCTAGAGCTGTTCCAAGGGCCTACTTTAGCTTTTAAAGACTTTGGTGCACGATTTATGGCACGTCTTATGGGTTATTTGACTAGAAATGACGACGAGCCTCTAACTGTTCTAGTCGCGACCTCAGGAGATACTGGAGGTGCAGTCGCCAGTGCCTTCCATAAAGTAGAGGGGACGAGAGTAGTGATTCTATACCCTAGTGGTAAAGTATCAGCGCTCCAAGAAAAACAACTTACGACTCTCGGGGATAATATTCATGCTCTTGAGATTAATGGAACATTTGATGACTGTCAAAGAATGGTTAAGAGTGCGTTTTTAGATACAGATCTTTCTTTAAAGTTTAATCTTACTTCTGCGAACTCCATCAATATTTCTCGCCTTCTACCTCAGATGTTTTATTACTTCAATGCTTCAAGGCAGTTTGAGGACGGTACACCTTTATCTTTTGTGATTCCGAGTGGTAATTTTGGGAACCTGACAGCAGGCCTTTTGGCTCAGAAAATGGGGCTCTCAGTTAAGCAATTCGTTGCTGCGACTAATGTGAATGCAATAGTTCCTCATTATTTGGGGTCTGGAATATATGAGCCGAAGCCATCAATAGCGACTATTTCAAATGCAATGGATGTGGGAGCGCCTAGTAACTTTGCAAGAATGCAGGAGTTACACAAAAATAGTTGGGAAGCGATGGTGCAAAATATATCAGGTTATAGCTATAATGATGACCAGACCCGACTGACGATTTCGAAGGTTGCCGATGACTTTAATTATCAGGTGTGCCCGCACACAGCGGTTGGTATTTTGGCTGCGCAGGAGTGGAGTGAAAAAAATGTCAATGATGTTGTGATCACGTTGGCAACTGCACATCCAGCGAAGTTCTTAGATACAATGGAATTGGCTCTGGGTGTTGGATCTATTGAGATTCCTTCACGACTCGCATGTTTAGCTGATATACCAAAAGTAGCAACTCAAATGGAGCCTGACGAGCAAGCGTTAAAAGACTGGATTGTTAATGTCCTAAATGCCTAATTCTTTGTTAGGGAGTTACCTTACTGGACGTATTTATGGAAGAATTGTTGCAATTAGGCGGGCCAATCTTATGGATACAGATAGGCATTACTTTTGTTGCCTTTTTATTGATATTTGAGAAGCTCCTATTCTTTCAGACGACTAGGTTGAAGGAGTCTGATATCCTTATTGGTTTAGGTAATCACCTAAAGAAGAGAGCGTATGCTGAAGCCCGGCATGAGGCCAGTCAATGTAAAGGCCCGATGGGAAGGGTGCTTTATACAATTGTAACACGCCATCACTTAGAGCGAATCGAATTAAGAGGGATTGCTGAGGATGCTGTAGGTCTGGAATTACCCCAGATCGAAAATAATCTGAAAGAGCTTATGACGCTTGTGTATTTGGCTCCTCTCTCAGGAATGTTAGGAACAGTTCTTGGAATGATGGATGTTTTTATTCAAATTAATGAGGGGGGAGGATTTGTGACGCAAGCAAAGATGGCTCAAGGGTTGTTCGAAAGTCTGATTACTACAGCTTCGGGTCTTGTGATAGCTCTGTTTGCATATATCTGTTATATGTATTTGCATGCAAGAGCCCGTCAGATGGTCTATAGATTAGATGCGGCAGCTGTAAATCTTGTAAATCTTATAATTGATGCGAGAAATTATGCGAGTACTGTGTCGGTTGATAGCGCTGCTGTCTCTAAGAAAAAGAAGAAAGGTAAAGATGCATGAGGCATGAATTGAGTCAACCGAATCGGCCAAACTTTCTCTTCTTGGTTGTTGTCTTTGATATTTTCATTTTAACAATTGTCTACGGCCTTTATGGTTCAAGTTGGGTAGGGCAGGCAGGCCAAGAGTTAAACCTTACACAGGAGTCGCCTTCCGAAATTTTCGAAATGAAACGACCTGTTGAGGTGAGAATATTTAATTCACCAGTCCAGCGATGTCTTATTGGGCAAAAGTCTATAGCGTATGCAAAGTTGGAGGTGGAGCTAAAGGATTTGATAGCTGAACATGGTGTAGAAAGTGTTCTATTAATGATTGATAAGAATGCACCTGTTTCTAAAGAGCGTGAAGTGCTTAATATCTTTCGAGCCCTACAGTTAAAGGTTTATTATGTCGCTGAACCAGTCTACAATAAATGAGTAAATGGGATAATCAACCACTCTTTCATTGGCAGAGGAGAGATTATGAACCTTTAAGGTTTTTTATGGCCACTTTTCTAGCTCTTGGTGTGATCGTGGCTCTTTACAAAGTAACAATTCCTTCTGTAATACAATTAAATCGCTCTTTTGATAAAGTGCGCGATGCATCTAAATTACGTTATAGTAAGAAGGCGAATGTGCTTTTTATTACGCAAACTCAGGCAGACATCTTGATTCCTGATGCAGATTTTATATTAGGTGATCCGTTCAATATTGAGAGTTCATTATTTCTTTTGTCAGATATAAAAGCTGCCTCAACCTTAAAAAGATTAAATAGCGAGAGGAAGGGGGAGGTTCAAGCGCCGCCCTTAAAGTATTTAGATGTGCCTTATGAGTTTACTACTGAGTCTGAGGCAGTTCCTCTTGAGCTTCTTTTACCTGATGATTGACCGTCAAAACTCCTTAATCGAATTGACATAAACTATGTGCAATGTATAA
>CAYUKP010000064.1:4897-9647 GCA_964445335.1 uncultured Verrucomicrobiales bacterium | reverse complement strand
TTATAATCAAAAATTATCCAACTTCGAGAGACTGTATCATTGCTACATCTTTAGGGGAGGTAGATGCCTATATCGGAGAGAAACTTAGTACCTATCGTATATTTTCTGAGGAAGGAATATCTAATTTGACTCATTGCAGCCCTGTAGGGAACAACGAGGATCAGGGATTTGGGGTAAGAGGCGATTGGGCGGAATTGGTACACATTCTAAACGCGTCATTAGACCAGATTTCAAGTGCTCAGCGCCAAGAATTCTTTGAAAAGTGGTATCACCTCCCAAAACAGGCTGAAACTTCAAAACTTCTGATAGGCATTATCGTTGGCATGATTACCCTCTGTCTCTTGCTTGTAATATACTTTATCTATATTGATTACAGGCGCGAAGAAGAGAAAAAAAGAGAGTTTGCAATTAGTCAGGCCAAGAATCAAATGTTTCAATCGATCAGTGATGAAATAAGGTTTCCTCTGGGAAAAATGATCAAAACCCTAAAGGACTCTATCGAGGAAGAAAGTGGTCTAAAGCAGCAACAGGATATAAAAACCGCATTGCAAAATTCCCACTACTTAATGCATGTGGTAAATGAAATATTAGACTTTTCTAAAATACAGTCGGGGAAAGTCTCTATCAAACCCTCAGCACATAGATTAGAAAAAATAATTTCATCTATCGAGCCTATTGTCTCAGACCTTCTAGCAAATGAAACCAAGCTAAAAATTTCTTTTCTTAGTGACACATTCCAATTGCCTTATCGAGTTTTAATAGACGAACTACGAGTTCAACAGATCCTCATTACAATCATTAGATATTTCATCAAAGCCCAAGTAAAAGGGACTATCAACGTAGACGTCTCATGGATACCAGATGAGAGCCGGATGGATTTTCTCAAAAAGTTCGATATACACATGCTTCAAAAAAACGATGGTTACTTAAAAGTTGAAATCGCAGGTAAATCATCAAATCTTAGCAAAGAGCTCAAAGGGACATTTTCTTCGGAAGAGACGTCCACTTCTCATTCAGATTCTCGACTCAGTTTAGATATTTGTAAAAATCTATGCACATTAATGGGAGGAACATTACAAATAGATTCTAAGAAAAATTTGAATGTCTGTCGCATCATTATCCCTCTAGGCCTCGTACAAGCCGAAAAGTATAAAATAGACGCCCCTCTTTCTAAGCCTCACGAGAAAGGACAGCACTCTAAGACGGAGCATATCTTGATTGTTGACGACTCTACTATTTACCAACGCCTTACTATGTCAATTCTTTCTGAAGGGGCTTACAAAACCTACCCTGTTTCAAGTGGTCGAGAAGCCCTCGCTTCTATGTGCGAAAATACTTTCGATTATGTCTTAATGGATATTGAAATGCCTGAAATGGATGGTCTGGAAACGATGAAAAGAAGAAGGGCTAAAGAAGCTAAAAACAATCTCCCTCATCAAATCATATTTGCGCTGACTGGTCATCAAGGGAGAGATGATGAATTCTTAGATGCGGGTTTTTCTGGAGTTATCACTAAACCAATGGATTTCGAATCCTTTCGCTCCACTGTGTCGAATTACCTCGATTCATCTCATTGTTAACATCTCAACTGCCTTTCGCTTTGTTAAGCTCTTCTTTCTCCCAATTGATAACCAGTATTTTGAGATACAAAAAACAGATTCTTTTTATAAGTTTGTTTGCTTTGATTGGAATGGTGGGAATTCTCATCAATCTCACAAGTAAGAAAAACATCTTACTCCAGAGTAATGAAAGCCTGTCACTTTCGGATAAACAACTCAATTGGTTACAAGATCATCCGAACATATCATATGTCATCACTCCGCATTTCAAGCCCGTTGACTACGTTAATAGTGCTGGAGAGCATGCTGGCTATATTTCTGAATATATTAAAGAAATAGAAAGACTCTTAGGGGTTAAGTTTAAGTTCATTCCCACATCTACATGGTCAGAAACGTTAGAAGCGGTAAAAAATAAAAAGGCCGATTTTGTCTCTATAGTTTCTCGCACCCCAGAAAGAGAGGGTTATATGCAATTCTCGGAACCTTATGTTAACTTTCCCAACGCACTTTTTCTGAATAAAGATAAATTTAAGACCCCAGTAAAGCTTAAGGATTTAAATTACGCAACAATAGCTCTTGTGAAAGATTACGCAGTAGGTGAGTATATTAAAACAAATTATCCCCTCATTGAGATCGTAAACTATACAACTCAAGAGCAATGTGTCGAGGCAACGTCTGAAGGAGTTGTAGATGGTTTCATTGCCGAGGCCGCCTTTATAAATCATACGGTAACTCAAAAAAACATTACAAACCTTTTGTTCAGTGGTGCAACAGGCTTCACCTCCGAATTAAGCTTGGGAATACGAAATGATTGGCCAATTTTAGCCGACATTTTAATCGCAGCACTTGGCCAAATTGATCAGAAAAAGAAATTTGAATTCGCAAATAAGTGGTATCACCAAGACGAAAAAGAAACTTTTTGGACACGCAACTTCTTAAAGATTTGTCTCACATGTCTTGCCTTTTCCCTAGTGATCTGCATTTGGCATTTTATTAAAAGTAGAATTCATAAGAGCCACATAGAACGAGAACATAGCATCCTTGAAGCAAAAAGTAGAACATTCGCCTCCATTAGTCACGATATACGAACGCCTCTAGCTTCGATGAACGGCATGCTCACTCTAGCAAACCGCGAAGCAAATCCAGACAAACGAAAAGAACAACTCACAGATGCTCTCTCAAGTTCCACTTATTTATTAAGCCTTATAAATGAAATTCTGACATTTACAAAAATTGATTCAGGAAACATTACGCTTACTCTCGAAGCTCAACCATTAAAACCAATTATTGAATCAACGATTGGACTCTTCAAAAACCAAGCGAAATCAGATATCTCATTCATTTCCCATATTGATCTATCTGAAATACCAGAGGATCATAAGGTCATTATAGACAGTTTAAGAGTCCAACAAGTTATTGCAAATTTAATTAGTAATGCTCTCAAGTTTACTACTCAGGGGAGTGTGACATTCAATACATATTGGATACCGAGTCCCCAACAGACAACATTTTGGAATGAAGACGAACTAGGGGCGTTCACTCAAAAAAATGGAATTTTGATTGCAGAAATCATTGATACGGGAATTGGTATTAAACCAGAAAAGGTTAAAACAATTTTCCAAGCATTCGAGCAAGCTGATGCTGAGATTGAAAAAGACTTTGGCGGCGCTGGTTTAGGGCTAAGTATTTGTAGAGATATATGCCAAATCTATGGAGGAGATATCAAAGTAATCTCAGAATACAAAAAGGGGAGCACATTCACCTTTGCTATCCCCCTTGAGACATTAAGCCCTTGTTAAATAAAGACGTCTAACTATCCTCTACGTGAAAAAAGTTGCGTATCTTACCTACCCTTGTACTCGACCATCTTTAATTTGAACAACTCTATCTCCTTTCTTCGCCAACTCCCGATCATGCGTCACGGTTATCAAAGTGGTATTGGAGTTTTCACTTAAAGCAAAAAGCAGATTAATAATGTCGTTTCCATTTTTAGAATCCAGATTGCCCGTAGGCTCATCGGCAAACAGAATCTGAGGAGAATTGATCATAGCCCTTGCAATAGCCACTCTTTGAGATTCTCCACCACTAAGCTCCGCCGGCAAGTGATCTTTCCGATGACTCAGCCCAACGGCGTCTAGTAGCGCGAGAGCTTTGACATGCAAGTTCGTATTCGCTATCATTCCCGGAACCATGATGTTTTCTAACGCCGTTAATTCTGGTAAGAGAAAGTAGTTTTGAAAGATATACCCTAAATATTGGTTCCTAAACTTAGATTGCTTCTTACGCGAAAGCTTATAAAGATCTGTATCTCCGATTAATACTCTCCCTTCCTTAGGCTTCTCTAACCCTGCCAATGAGTACATCAAGGTAGTTTTACCCGCTCCCGAGGCTCCACATAGAAACACTTTTTCTCCTTGAGCTACCTGTAAATCAATTCCCTTGAGCACGTCTACAGATGTCTTTCCTATTTTGTAAGAACGGTGTAGGTTCTCGCAAGAAATAATTGGTGTCGTATTCATAGCCTGAACCTAGAGTAGCGTGTTTCAAAATACGAGGGAATTTGTTAGGCCAATAAAATTCATCAAACAGATGAAAGAAATACGGCATTACCCGTGAAGAAGTGGCCAAAGATTGACAAGTCGTACGCACTAACGCTAAAGCAAGGTCATATAAAGCGTTGTTATTCATGAATAATCCCTTCCGAGAAGACCTGTTAGTATCCCGTAATAAGTTAGAACCCTGTACCATTGTTATCTTTGGAGCCACAGGAGATCTAGCACACCGTAAGTTAATCCCTGCACTCTACAATCTCGCAGTTGATGGAGAACTACCTAGTGGCGTCAAAATCATCGGGTTTGCTCGGAGAGAAAAGTCTGATGATGAGTTCCGTGACGGTCTGAAGGAGCTTAACAAAAAGGTCTCGCGAAATGCCCATGACGAAGAAATTTGGTCTCGATTTGCCGAAAACATTCATTACCACAAAAGCACTTTTGACGATTTGGATGGCTATAAGAGCCTTAAGAAACGTCTCGATGATATTGATGAAGAGCGTGGAGGAAAAGGAAACCGCCTTTTCTACCTTTCGATTGCTCCCGAGTTCTTCGATGATGTTCTTGAGAAGCTCAAAGCTGTTGGCCTCAACCAAGCCAAAGACGAATGCTGGTCACGAGTGGTAGTCGAAAAGCCCTTTG
>CAYUKP010000064.1:0-4887 GCA_964445335.1 uncultured Verrucomicrobiales bacterium | reverse complement strand
GCCCTTTGGTAAGGACTTTAAAACCGCTCGTCAGTTAAACGAAGTCGTGAGCAAGACCTTTGCAGAGGAAGACACCTACCGTATTGATCACTATTTGGGTAAAGAAACCGCACAGAACATTATGGTGCTACGCTTTGCAAATTCCATGTTTGAACCCCTGTGGAATCGTAAGTATATTGACCATATCGAAATTTCTTGTGCAGAGAACCTTGGAATGGAAGGTGGCCGAGGTGGGTACTACGATACGGCAGGCGCCTTACGTGACATGGTTCAGAATCACCTACTCCAATTGCTCTCTCTCATTGCAATGGAACCTCCTACCGACCTCAGCGCCGACAGCGTAAGAGATGAAAAGGTTAAAGTTATCCGCGCCCTGCAACAACTTGATACAATCGAAAAGGTCAAAGAAAATGTTGTGCGAGCTCAATACACCAAAGGGTTTATTGATGGAAAACAAGTCCCAGGTTATCGCGAGGAAGACCGTGTCAATCCTGAGTCTAAAACCGAGGCTTATGTCGCAATCAAAACCTTTATTGATACATGGAGATGGCAAGGCGTACCGTTCTTCATCCGCGTGGGCAAAAGACTCCCTAAAAAAGCCACGGAAATTTCCATCCACTTCAAACCTGCTCCCAACATCTTGTTTAACAAAACAAACGGTGAAGAACTCGAAGGAAACGTTCTTGTCATCCGCATCCAACCAGATGAAGGCATCTCTCTCAAAATGAACTCTAAGCTCCCTGGGGCTTCTGTCAGAATGGAAGCGGTGAAGATGAACTTCCAGTACTCCACAAGCTTTGGCAAGAGTAGCCCTGAGGCATATGAGAGACTACTCCTAGACTCAATGGCTGGCGACGCAACTCTGTTTGCACGTCGTGATGAAGTCGAAGAAGCTTGGAAATTTGTTGATCACATCCAAAAGGCGTGGCAAGACGAATCCTTTCCGATGGCCGAATTTGAAGCAGGTTCATGGGGGCCTGACGAAGCTGATGATCTCATTGAATCTTCTGGGCATGATTGGCGTAGATTCTAAAAATTTGAAGACATGGATATACAGTTGACGACCGCTCTCGGGAAAGAAGTCCCGTTAAACAATATCACAAAGGAACTCAAAGCGCTCTTTTCCGCAGACACATCACGGACAAATGCCTGCTTGATGAACTTTGCGGTATATACGGAAAACACCGAGAACCTACACCAAAACTTCAGAAGAATTGCTCGGCTCACAGAAAACCATACCTGTCGAGCTCTCTCCATCGCCCTTGATAAAGACGCTGACGAAGAGAGCATCACGTCTTGGGTCACAGCCCATTGCAACATGAGTAATGGAAAGAAGACCGTCTGTTGTGAACAACTCACCTTTCTGCTGAAAGGACTCGTAGCGGGACGTCTTCGCAACACTCTTTTTGCGAACCTTAACAGCGACCTTCCTCTCGTATTTTGGTGGCAAGGAGACCTTACGCCTCGATTTGAGCAACGACTCTACACCTTAATAGACCGCTTCATCTTTGATAGTAGTGAATGGTCTACCCCGAAGAAAAGCTATGAAACTGTGCTAGCAGCTGCCACAGAAGTACAGCGAAGGTTTATCATCCAAGATCTTGCGTGGACGCGTAGTTACTATATGCGCGTAGCCTTCGCCTCGATCTTTGATGAAGCCATTGCCAAAAAAGAAGCGGAAAACATCAGGTCTGTCTCAGTTATTGTTGGAGAAGGTTACTACACCACAGGCGCTTTACTATTGGCATGGTTAGTACGACAAATGAAGTGGACTCTCAATGAAAAGCTCTCTGAAGAAGAGTTTATCTTTGAAACACCCACTGGAGCCTTTGTCTTTGCAAACCTAAAGGAAGAAGGGGCGGTTCCTGTTTCAGAGCTTGGTGTGGCATCTGAGGTTGCGAGCTTCCTCGTTCACCAACCTGAGGGAGCCATGTATATCGAGCAGGTCTCGCAACTTGGGGAGAATGTCTCACATCTCACTACCAACACCGGCAAAAGCGACCGCCTATCTCTAGTTGCTGACCAATTGGCCAGGGGCGGTAGCAACACCTTGCTAAAGAAAGTTCTTCCGATGTTTCTCAAGCTTCTTCCTTCTTAAGGAAGTGGCTTAGCCTCTAGCCTCACTCACACTGAGGCTTTCTTCTTCCAAACAGTCACTTCTGAGACCGTCCATTGAAACTTACGCGCCGTTTCCCTGATGAGAAACGGCTCATTTGTATGGTGTTCCAGCATAAAGTGCTCTTGCATCTGCCCCTTCAACCACTCAAAGGTCGATTGCGTGGGAAAGTGTTGAGGCGGAGTAAACTCCTCTAACCACGTGCAAGGCGTCGCAAGTACCACCGTTCCTTTCGGTCGCACAAGCAAGGGTAAACGTTTAAGAAACCTTAGCGGCTCAGGTAAGCGACAAATCAGATTAGCTGCTAACACTCGATCAAAGGTTCCAAGACTCTCTGGGAGATTCATGGCATCGCCTTGCTTAAAGCTGATTCGCTCGGGTGCTCCTGAGGTAGGACGTTGTACTGTTACCTTGTCATAAGACGTTCCTTCGAGGAAACGAGAGATTTCTTGAGTCCCTTCCTGTTGTAGCTTCTGCGCAGCCTCAACAAACGCATGAGAATAATCAATTGCGACAACCTCCTCCGCAATCTGTGAAAGTGTATATGCAGCTCTACCGACCGAACAACCAATATCTAAAGCCCGAGCTACAGCAGTATCCCCAAAATGTTGCGCCACTCGCTCTGGAAACCCCAAGGCACTCTCAGGTCCTCCAGCCCATCCTAACACCTGCTCAGGTGTGCCATAGTGAAAGAGCAAATATTCCTCAACCAAACGTTGGGTCTCATAGACGTTTTCAGACATGCCCTAATGAAATGCAGGGAATGTCTGAAAAACTCAACGGAAAAGGCTTATTCATTTATTGTAGCGTATCGAATTCTTGGCATTCCTCTTAATATAACCGCGAAAGAGAACACTTGTCACTAACCCAATAATGGCAAAAGTCGCGATAAAGACGTAAACATGAAGCACGCCCTCTCCTCCTGGAGTCTTATCGAGAAAGAATCCAGTAACAGGTCCAATGAATACACTCGGACTATATCCTACCAAAGAAACCGCTCCGACCGCCATTCCTGTATAAGCTACTGGTATTTTACTTTCTTTCATAACGGCAAAGTAAAGCCCTCTCAGGGCAAACATTCCGATAAATGAGCAAGATGCGGTTATCAAGAAAGCCACTACCATTCCAGGAGCAATCAATCCAAGACTTAGAATGAGAGCCCCTAAGGCGAACGTCACAAAACTCCAAATAATTCCAAGACTTGCATCGACCTTATCCGCCACAAAACCTGCCAAAATCGCGGCCGCAGGTCGAATAAAAAACGTAGCCAGCACCACCTTGTAAGAGTCCATTTCATCCAACTCTAATACATCTTTCGCATATAGAGGAATCATATCAAGCGTCTTAAACCCAACGTATGCACAAAGCGTAATGACCGCCTGAAACCAAATCGCAGGCAAAGCCAAAATCTTAACAAACTCCTTAGCGCTTGGCTTAGGTGTTTTCTTTTTGGCTACAGGGTCAGTCTTGGGATAATACCTCCAAGTAACCAACCCAATACCAAAGACCGCAACAGATACAATATAGACAACAGTTTGTAAGGCTCTTGCCTTCTCCTCTAACGGAATAATGTCTGCCCCTTCTGGAACCATCGCGCCATAAACTGCTACCAAGAGCGCACTCAACAGAGCTGCACAAATTCCTCGACCTCCTTCCAATAAACCAAAGGCGGCTCCTTGCTTATGATTTCCACCCCATTGACGCGTAGCTTTAATAAAGGCTGCCCAAAATAGAGTCACTGTAGAAATCCCCCAAAAGGCATATAACAACGCCATTGAGGGGTAGGACGTAGCCTTTAAGAAGAAGATCCCCGACACACCCGTCATCAGAAGAGACGCTGTAATAAGCTTGCGACCACTAAAGAGGTCTGCCATGAGACCTCCGGGAAAGTAAGAGATTGTAGCAATAATCCCATAAAAAGAAATCGCCTTGCCAAATTCTCGATTGGAAAGATCGAGAACCTCCAAAAGAGTCGGACGAAAAACCCTAGCCAACCCAAAAGGCAAAAAGTAAATAAGTTCCCCCGTTAGGATAATAAGAGCGAGAAGATAATAATGTGTTTTCGGACGCGTATTCTCCATAATATATATTGCAAAGGATAATGCATAAAAGAATGCCAAAGTTAATGACGATCCCTTGCCTCGTTTCGTTGAACCATAGTTTGAATAGTTTCTACAGGCGAAAGAACATTTATTTCCAGTAAGACAAATCTTGTTCCAATGTTCTCGTGCGCTTTTCTGGGAGATTCGGATTGATTCACTTTTTGTGATTCGTGGCACATTTCTTAAAATTTCTAGCTGCGGTTTTTAGAACTTAAACTTACCCATACGAGCTGAAAACCCTTGCTCTCCTAATGTGGCACTAAGGGAGCACGGTCTTTTTAAGCCGTTCTTGTCTCGATAAAACTTCCAAGCTTTTCTTCACAGGCGGCTTCTAAAACATTCTGCCTTTTCGAGAGACTACACGCATTCTCTGTAAGAATAAGAGTGGGAAGCTCGTTAGTTGTAGTCTTGAGTTGAATCCGATTGCGATACTCTGCTCGGGGGGATTGACAATCCCCGCTCCGTAAAAAAGTCTTTGCGTGTAAAAACAAGAACGCCTCAGCTTTGATTAAAAAGCTGAGGCGTATTTTTACCTGGCGACGACCTACTCTCGCGGGACCTATCGTCCGACTACCATCGGCGCTAGTGTGTTTCACTTCCGGGTTCGGAATGGGACCGGGTGGTTCCACACTGCTGTGGCCACCAGGGAGAGGGTTTTTAGTTAAACTC
>CAYUKP010000063.1:1754-9755 GCA_964445335.1 uncultured Verrucomicrobiales bacterium | reverse complement strand
CCATCTGCCACAGAGGTGAGGTTTGCTCTAGAGGCTCTGTCTCAAACACATCCAGGACAGCCCCTCCTATCGAACGATTCAAGAGCGCCTTCGTAAGCGCCTCTTGATCAACCGTCTTTCCTCTCCCAACATTCATGAAGCAAGCTGTCGGAGAAAGGCTCTCAAAGACGGACGCATCAATTATCTTATCCGTCTCTACCGTATACGGCAAAGTCGAAACCAAATAGTCTATGCCCGAAAGGTGCTGAGATATATCACGCATCTGATGCACCTCAGAGAAACAGGGGGCAGAATCTCCCGACCGACTCCACCCAACCACTTTCATTCCAAAGGCCATCGCGGTCTGCGCAATATGTTGCCCTATCGACCCTGTTCCACAAATCCCCAGCGTCACATCGCGTAATGATCGGTAAGGGGCCTCACTCCAAACCTGCTGTTTCTGTCGCTCTCGCAACTCTAACAGCCCCCTCTCTAGTAGCAGGATATACCCCAAGACATACTCACTCATTAATGGGCCAAAAACTCCCTTAACCCCCGTCAATATATAATCCTTCCGCATCCCTGCTGAACACAAGCAATCCACTCCCGCAAAGGTGGACTGCACCCACCGTAGAGCCTTGGCTTCCTTCAAATGAGGTGCAATCAATGCCGGTTCCGCGATGATTACCTCCGCCTCTCCAATGTGCTGCACAATAGTCTCTGGTGAAGCAAACTGAACCCGCACACCCTCCAACTCTCGGTCTAAGGCAAACAACTCTACATAAGCCTCATTCGATTGCGTGTATAACAGAACCTTCATCTTTAGGATTCTTAGAGGATTCGACTGGTAAAGTCAGGAGTAAACGCAGATCATAAACGAAAAATATTTCGTTTATGGGCAGTATCGGTTAAGAAGTAATCAATGTCTCATGAGACCGCTCTCCATGACGAAACACATAAGGTTTCAGCTCAGCATAAGATGAAGAAATGTAGCCTCCTTCAGAAGGTTGATTTCTCCTACTGGTTGCGGTCTTTATTTTTCACTATCGGGCTGATGTTACTGGGCTTTGTCTTAGCGGAAAACAACCATTTTTTAGCATCCCCATTATCTACTAAAAAATGGCAATCTTTCTGTAAGACCATCGCACAATTGAATGCGTTGCTCCCTCTCCTTCTATGTCTCATATGTTTTTTAGGAGCTCTCAGGTGGGAACCACTCAAGAAAGCCTGGCCCCTTCTCAATACATATCGCAAGCCTCTCATTACTGCTCTCATTATCGTAATCAGTTGGGCAAGCTCTCTCTTAGAAAAATCCTTTTTTGATTTCGCTGAGAACAATCTGTTAATGAGTGCCTTATGGTGGACTACAACCTTTCTCCTATGCTATGGGCTGAGTGGGCTTACACGCCTTGTCCCCTCTGATACTCCTCAGAGGACTCACGCTGACATAGATAAGCTCAACCATCAATATTACGCGAGCAAACTAGGCGCCATGTTAGTAGACAAATTAACTACCGCTCCAGAAAGCCTTAATCGTATTGCGCTGACCGGAAGCTGGGGGAGAGGTAAGACCGATCTCTTTCTGAGATTACAACACCAACTCAAAGAACATCAACCAACCCCTGACAATCCCATTCAATTCAAGACTCACATAGTCTCAGCATGGAACGGAAGCTCAGCTCAAGAGACACATACCGCTATTTTAGAAGGTATTGACCGCGCTCTAGGTCTCCCAAAAATCAAGTGGTCGATCCTTCGAAAGTTTGTAGAAGGGGTTTTGTCTCTTCTTGGAGCGCCTAAACCTTCCTCCCAACTCATCGAGATTGCGAAAAATGGGTATTCTTTATCTCATAAACGAAACGCCTTAGAAGCTCTAGACGAGACCTTAGAAGACCGACAAATACGTGTCGTCGTCTTTGTTGATGATATCGAACGCGCCTCTAGCGAAACCATTCAAAAAGTCTTCCCAAGCCTCAACAACCTGAAGCAACTAAAAAACTGCTGCTTCATCTTCGCTATCGATCCCGACCAACTAGAGATGAGCTACCAAAGCAAAGATAAAGTCCTCGGGTATATGCAGAAGATCTTCGATGCTCAATTTGTCATCCCTCTACCTAATGAACGAGAGATTGAGCGCTTAGTCACAAGCATTGTAACCGATCAAGAATCCTTCCTCTACCAGTCCTTAGATCAGCTAAAGGAATACTATCCTCAGAACCCTCGCCATCTCAAGAAATGGCTCACCATGTGCAAATACAAAGAAGACATGTTCTTTAAAGGTGTTTGGACATTTAATGAACAGAACTTCCCTGCCTTTTTCCTCAAGGAGTTATTGTTCTATGAGTTCCCTGAGCTAGTAAATGCCATTACTACTCCTGAGCAAATAGAACAAGTTGACGAGCGGTTAAGCCAAATCACCCCAGACCCAGTAAGATTGGCTCTAAATGCTCCAAAAGAAGATTCTGAGAAAGAAGCAGATAATCATAAAATTAAAGAATCTTTGAAAGATCTAAGTGCTATATCAACTATAGACCCTTTGCTTAAGAATCCCAGAGGACGCCATCTTTTCGAAGGGGTTCTAAAACTGGCAAATGATTCAGATAAATACACAAGACCCAAATGGTTATGGCTTCTGGGAGATTATGCTAAGTTTTCTTCTTTGAGTGATGCTCACCTAGACACTATCATTAAACTCTTCATAGAGAACCCTGAGGAAGACCTTGTTAAGTATATCAAACAAGTTTTTGCAGGAAAGCCTGAACCAGACTTAATTCAAGCAACTCATCAGGTGATGGACGGTTATTTTAACCCAGAGTTATTTGATTATCCAAGTTCCAAATCGGATCAAAAACAGTGTTTAGACCGTATAGAAATTTTAACCCGTCATATCGACTATTTAAACAACCATTCAGTTTATTATTCAGGGTATCTCAATGGGAGATTTGATAAAATAAAAAGACAGTTTAGTCGCTATAATTCTTCAAATGATAGCCACCTCCTTTTGAAGTTAGTTACAGAGTGGAGTAAATCTTTTAATACTCATCAAACACTCTATGAACTAGATAATTTACAAACAGGTGGGTTGGCATACAACATTATATCTCCCCGAAAAATCAAAGATCAAAATTGGTTTAAACCATTAAAAGCGATTTATGCAAACGCCTTAAACGCTAAGGTGTTAAATTGGATAACTGAACCCTCATACTCTAATGCCATCAACTCTGAGAACCGTTTGAATGTAGGACAGATGACCGAAAATATTCTCTGGCACCTCTCAGCTGAAGAACTCAGCAAAGAACTTGAATGCACAAAGCAACATATAGCTCCAGATTTCATAAAACAGTATCTGAATGTATTTTTCTACCATCACGATGATAACTCTGCACTAGATGTTGTGTATACAGCACTGAAAAGGAATTGGGCTTGGGATCTTGAGAAGAAAAGCTCTAAATATCTGGCAGATGAGCTAAGGTCTTACTATGACAAACTCCATTCTGATGAACAAGAGCCTTATCGAAAGCAACTACCAGAGTTACGCAAATCTGTGTCGCAAATAGGTTCAGAAGGAATTGACCAATATAACAAATTCTTCGGCTTCCTAGAAATCGAACCCTCCTCAGAAAAGCTTCCAGAGGCTTAAGTTTTTGGAAGCTATAGAAAGAAGGATTCAAATTTTAAAAACCTAAGAAATTACTCCTCCAACTTTCGAGAGAAAACCCAGTTATTCCCGCTACTCATCTCGGCATTATAGCCGTAACCAGCGACATCGAATCCTTTTAAGTCTTCTGGACTAGACACTTTATTTTGGATCGCCCATTTCACCATCATTCCTCGTGCCTTTTTGGCATAAAATGAGATCACTTTATATTTCCCATTTTTCCAATCCTTGAAGTCAGGTGTAATAATGGGGGCTTGCACTTCCTTCGGCTTTACGACCGAATAATATTCGTTTGAAGCCAGATTTATCAGAGCCGGATTGTCACTTTCTGTAAGGTCTTTATTCAAATGTTCCGTGACTTGGGAGCCCCAGAACTGATAGAGATTGCGATGCTCTCCTACCGTAAGGCGAGTGCCCATTTCTAGTCGATAAGGGTGGAGTAAGTCCAAAGGTCGTAACACTCCATAAAGACCAGAGAGAATACGTAATTGCTGCTGACCGTTCTGGAAGTCCTCCTCAGACCAGTGATAGGCATCTAACCCTTGGTAGACATCTCCCTTGAACGCCAAGACTGCTTGTCTACAGGTTGCGCTCGGAGCATGTTGTGCAGACCACTCCTGATATCTGGCGCTATTGAGTTCTGAGAGTTTAGGAGAAATCTTCATTAAAGCTTCAAGCTCTTCGTTCGATAACTCCTTTAAGCGATCAATGAGCAGGCTAGATTGCGAGATAAATGGTGGCTGCGATACCTCTTGGATAGGTAACGGAGTGTCGTAATCAAGAGTCTTGGCTGGTGAGACAATAAAAAGCATACCTACGACATACCCTAAAATGCCGTTTAGTCAGTATTGTTTTTGGCACAAAGACATGCAGGTAAGCGGGTGGACAACCCGCTCTCCTTATTTTACAGGTTAGTAGATCGTTCCTTGAAGGTAGCAAAGGCGTCTAAGGCACGCTGGCGACCCGTGGCGTGATCGACGATGGGGTGAGGGTAAGTCTTGCCTAAGGTTACGCCCGCGGCAACCAACTCTAGAGGAGGTGCATCAAAGGGGCAGTGAAGATATTTGTTGGGAAGATTGGCTAACTCAGGACACCATTTACGAACATAATCCCCAGTCTTATCAAACTTCTGCCCTTGTGTAATGGGGTTAAACACTCTAAAGTAAGGCGCTCCATCCGCTCCTGACCCAGCAATCCATTGCCACCCCATTGTATTATTGGCCAAATTGGCATCAACTAAGGTGTCCCAAAACCAAGCCGCCCCCGCTTGCCAAGGTTGCAAGAGATGCTTAACCAAAACGGATCCGACAATCATACGTGCACGGTTGTGCATCCACCCAGTGTGCCACAACTCACGCATGGCCGCATCAACAATGGGGTAACCTGTTTGTCCTTTTTGCCAAGCCTTCAGAAGCGCCTCATCTTCATCCCATGGGAAAAGTTTATATTTCTCATAGAGTGGTTGTGTTGGAGAATGCGGGAAGTGATAGAGCAGATGGTTAGCAAATTCACGCCAAAAGAGCTGACGTACGATGCCGTCCTCGACAACAGGACTTTGTAGCGCTCTAAGCGCCTGTAAGGTTTCTCGTGGACCTATTTGCCCAAAGTGTAGATAAGGACTGAGTCGTGAAGTGCCTTCGAGGTCAGGACGATCACGATTGTCTGGATAGAGTTCGGCATTGGTCGGAACAAATTTGTTCAGACATTCAAGCGCTCCTCCTCGGGTGGGATTCCAGTATTCTGTAAAGCCTTGATCCCACGGAATCTTAGGTAGTAGGTCATACGCCTTAATCCCCTCTTGCTGATCGGTCTTCTTCCATTGGACTGTATTAAGGTCGACGTCTGTGCTCATTGGAATATCAACTTCACGGAGCGCCTTCCAAAATGGCGTAAAAACCTTGAAGGGTGATCCAGATTTATTGCGCACCTTCACTGGGTCAAAGAGGATGTTTGAGTTAAAACTCTGCACATGCAGTCCTTTGGCCTTAAGGCGCTCTTTGATAAAGGTATCTCTCTTGATCGACTCGGGTTCGTATAAACGGTTCCATAAAACAGCCTCTACCTGATTTTGCTTGATAGTAGCATCTAGGGAGGAGAAAGCCGAGTTCTGAGAGTCTCCATAAATCACGCTCCCACCGAGCGCATTTACCTGTTGTTGAAAGTCCTGTAGAGCATGATAAAGCCACCACTTAGACGCCCCCCCAAGCGCCCAAATATCACTCTCGGCTTCATAATGCACAAAGGGTAAAATCTCGTATCCATGCTTTACCGCCCAAGCAACTGCCATATTATCAGACAGTCGTAAATCGTTTCTAAACCATATTAAGGCAACTTTACTCATAATTACCTAAACATACAACGGTCTCGTCAGAGTCTAATGATTTCTTGTGTCCATTAAAAAGAAACTAGCATTTCTGTAAAAGGTGAGACAGATTGTCTGTGACATGAGTTTTATTGCACAAAACATGGTTGAAACAGTGGGAAATACGCCACTTATTAAACTGAACCAAATTTCTCGTTCGTGCCGCGCAGACATCTTTGTGAAGGCTGAGTTCTTCAACCCTCTTTTCAGCGTAAAAGATAGGATTGGTAAGGCCATGATAGAAAAGGCCGAGTGGGACGGACTACTCAAGCCTGGTGGAACAATTATCGAGCCGACATCAGGAAATACGGGGATCGCCCTCGCATTTGTCGCACGAGCTAAAGGCTACCGCTGTATCCTTACAATGCCTGAGTCCATGTCCATCGAACGTCGTGTCTTGCTCCGTTCCTTAGGAGCAGAAATCGTCCTCACTCCAGCAGCGAAAGGAATGGGTGGTGCGATTGCTAAGGCAAAACAAATGTTAGAAGAATACGGGGAGCATGCCTTTGGACCAAGCCAGTTTGACAACCCTGCCAACCCTGAAGCACACCGTAAGACAACCGCAGAGGAAATCTGGAGTGCCACGAAAGGCGAAATCGATGTATTTGTCGCAGGTGTTGGGACAGGCGGAACCATTACTGGGGTATCCGAAGTGATCAAGAAACGTCGTAACCTTCTCACCGTAGCGGTTGAACCAGAAAACAGCCCTGTTATTTCTGGAGGAAATCCCGGTCCACACAAGATCCAAGGAATTGGAGCAGGCTTCATCCCTGGTAACTTAAATGTCGATATCATTGATGATATCGTTCGCGTATCAAATGAAGAGGCTTTCGAAACCGCACGTCAATTGGCAACATTCGAAGGGATTCCTGCGGGTATTTCAACAGGAGCAAATGTGTTTGCTGCAATGGAAATCGCCAAGCGCCCGGAAATGGTTGGTAAGAAGATCGTAACAATTGGTTGCTCCTCCACCGAGCGTTACCTCTCTACTCCTCTGGCTGAGTCCGTGAGAGAGGAAGTAACAAACCTTCCTGTGCACGAAATCTAAATCTTTAACACCTCATAAGGTCAGCAAAAGTGGTTGACCTTATTTGAATAGCGAGTTGTTTCAGACTCGCTCTTTTTTTCTTATGGATGACCTCTGGCCTACGACACCCCCTAATGAAAAAACTCCCGTCTCTAAGATCAATCAACCTCTGGCAGCGCGTCTAAGACCACAGACCTTAGACGATATTATTGGGCAAGATCATCTTCTCGGGGAAGGTAAGCTCCTACGAAGAGCAATCAAAGCCGATCAGTTCAGTTCCTTTATCTTTCATGGGCCTCCTGGCACAGGCAAAACAACACTCGCTAAGGTCATCTCCCTCGAAACAGGTGCTCGATTTGAAAGCCTGAATGCAACGGAAGCAAACACTTCGAGCATTCGAGAGAAAGTCGATCAAGCACGTAGTTGGTTGAAGCTCCGCAATCAAAAAACAATCTTGTTTATAGACGAACTCCATCGTTTTTCAAAAAACCAGCAAGACCTTCTACTCCCTCATTTGGAAGACGGAACTATCCGCTTCATCGGAGCAACAACCGAAAACCCTCTGTATACTCTCAATAACGCATTACTTTCACGCTCTCACTTATTCCAGCTCGAATCCATTTCTGAGAAGAGTCTAGAGTCGCTGTGTTACTCTGCTATCAACAACCCAAAAGCCTTTAGTAAACATCCTGTCACTTTAGAGAATAAGGCCGCAGAACATTTGGCTAAAAAGTCCTCGGGAGATGCACGAAAGTGCCTCTCCGCTCTTGATTTAGCGATCACAACCACGCCTCCTAATAAAGATGGGGTGATCGAAATCACCTATGAAGTTGCCGCAGAGTCCATTCAGCAAAAATCCTGCCTCTATGATGCCAAAGGTGATGCACATTACGACACTGCCTCGGCTCTCATCAAATCAATCAGAGGTTCAGATCCTGACGCAGCCCTCTATTGGCTCGCGACAATGTTACATTC